>DFGW01000080.1 GCA_002372465.1 Butyrivibrio sp. UBA3740 | reverse complement strand
ATGGAACATTTACGATCAATAAGGTAGCTCTTACAGTAACAGCAGATGATAACGGCAAGGATTATGGAACAGCAGATCCAGAACTTACCTGGAGCGTATCAGGCCTTAAGAGACAGGATACAAAGGAAAGCCTTGCAGAAGCTCTTGGAGTAACAGTAGTAAGAGCAGAAGGCGAGAACGCAGGTGAATATGCGATCACAGCAAGTGGAGCAACAAAACTCACTAACTATGATGTAACATATGAACCCGGAACCTTCACAATCAGCAAGGTAGCTCTTACAGTAACAGCAGAAGATAAGAGTAAGGATTACGGAGATGCAGATCCTGAGTTCACATGGACAGTAGCCGGACTCAAGAATGGTGATACAAAGGAATCTCTTGAGAATGAGCTTGGAGTAATCCTGGCAAGAGCAGAAGGCGATGATGAGAACGTAGGTGATCATGCAATCGTAGCAAGTGGGGCAACAGCTATTACCAACTACGATGTAGAGTATGTGGACGGAACTCTTACCATTAACAAGGTAACTCTTACAGTAACAGCAGAAGATAAGAGCAAGGATTACGGAGACGCAGATCCTGAGTTCACATGGAAAGTAGCCGGACTTAAGAACGATGATACAAAGGAATCTCTGGAGAACGCACTCGGAGTAACACTTGCAAGAGTAGAAGGCGATAATGAGAACGTAGGTGAGCATACAATCGTAGCAACCGGTTCAACATCAATTACCAACTACGATGTAGAGTATGTAAACGGAACACTTACAATCAACGCAGTAATAGTAACCGTAACAGCAGATACACTTACCAAGAAGTATGGTCAGGATGATCCTGAGCTTACATGGAAGGCAACAGGACTTAAGAACGAGGATACAGAGGACGTTCTTACAGTTAAGACAACCAGAGCAGAAGGCGATACAGTAGGCGACTACACAATCACTGCTTCAGGTGATGAAGAGCAGGGCAACTACATTGTTAAGTATGAGACTGGAAAGCTTGCAATTGAAGCAAGACCTATCTCCTTCACAGCCGGCAGCAAGACTGGCAAGTACAATGGAAGTCCTATAGTTGCAGATCCTGCAAAGGTAGATCCTGTAACCGAGACTAATCTTGGACTTGTATCAGGACATACATTTACAGCAGCCCAGGCCAATGACTCAATGACATTCCCTGGAAACCAGACAGTAACTATTGCAGATCTGTTCATCTATGATGCAAACGGAACTGATGTAACCGGAAACTATGATATTACCAAGAATCCTGGTGAACTCATTGTTACCGACAGAGGCGATGATGCATATGTGATCACAATTCACTCAGATGACGTTCCGATCATCTATGATGGAAAGATCCACACCTATACAACAGGTGTAAGAGTAGCTGCAGAAAATGAGGAAGTATCAGCTGTAGAGATGATCTGGAATACAATAACCAGGATGTTCACTCTTAAAGCTGATGCTGCAGAAGGTATCTCTTTTGACATAACTGACGAAGAGACCGGAAATAAAGTAACTTACCTTCTTTCAGGAATTGAAGTTTCTGCAACAGGTAAGGATGTAGGTACATACGCATTTGCTCCATCCGGAGATCTTAAGATCACTCAGGACGGAGAAAACGTAACTGGCCAGTTTAAGGTAATTTATGACCTTGGAGATCTTATTATCGAACGTGCAGGAGTTACAGTAACAGCCGATAATCAGACTAAGGTTTCAAACGGAAGAGAACCTAACTACACATCAACACCAGTTGCTGATGATAAGAATCTTCAGGCAGAAGCTGAAGAGACACTTTCTAAGGTTGAGTTTAGGTACTCACGTCAGGCCGGTGAAAGAGTTACAACATATCCTATCATTGTATCAGGTCCTGAAACAGCAGGTAACTTCAAGATTACCTACATGCCCGGCACACTTAGGATAACTTCAGCCGGACCCGGACCTGGGCCTACACCTACACCTGATGATCCTACAGGAGATCCTGGAACACCTACAACTATTCCTGATGCACCTACACCTCTCGCAGCAGCACCTGCAGGAGCAGTACTTGGAGCAACAAGAGAGCTTGAGGGTGGCGACGGAGCAGCAGTTCTTGGAGCAAGACGTGGAAGAACTGATGATGAAGCTAATAACATGGCAAGACTTTTCGCAATAGTTATGGCTGCAGCAGTCGCAATCTCAATGATGCTTGCAGGAAAAAAGGAAGAGGAAGAAAAGTGAGATAGAAAATCTTTGTAAAAACAGAGGCGGTTGACCTTCGCGGTCAGCCGCCTCTTTATGCTTTGTTTAGCCTTTTATCACCTTGCGTTAATGGTATTTGAGGCAGTTGCATACGATAATTAAATATATGCCCTTTTTGACTATTGATTGTTTCTATCCACAGTGATTATGTGAATCCGGAAAACGGATTTTTCGGAATAGATGTGTGTTGTGAAAGGAGAACTTCTTATGAGGAATAAGGTATTTGCAAGACTGCTTAGCGTAGTTCTTTCGGCGACTATGGCGCTATCTCCGTCGTTTACCGCCTTCGCGGGAGAGGGAGATATTCCTGGTACGACCACAGATTATTCAGAAGAAACTCCCAATGATAATACCGAAGAGGATATAATTTTTGATCTTGATGAAGAAGAGGCCGCCCTTTCGGAGGATGAGATGGATTCTTTCGATGGCACATCAAAACTTTTGGGGAATGATCCAAGCCTTCTGGGAGGGCTTTGTGATGTCACCTTCACATTTGTAAAGAATGCTGATGTACCGGATGATATTATACTGCCGGAAGAGAAAATCGTCGATAATTCTGCAGGCGTTATAAGTATTGTACTGGATGTTCCAATAGGAGTATATCCTAAACATGTATTCGCTGGCTGGGAACCATCGCCTACATGGGGCCTGGAGCTTAGTGATTACATAATTGGTTCCGATTATCAATCGGCAATTTTAACCAGCTCTTTGCTGGATTATACACTAACTGCAAAATACCTGGAAACCTTTACAGTTACTTTTGATGGTGGTGCACTGGACGCTTCTGTAACAACTGCAAAGATTGAAGACATCATAGACGGACATACTATCTCCCCTGATGATGCGCCTGAAGCCTCAAGACCGGGCTATGATTTTGCCAAATGGGTATATGATGATGACAATAACTCCGAAACTGAAATGGTGGAGTTTGTTTTTGGTGAAACCCGGGTGACCAAAGACATCACTGTTTATGCCACATGGGAGCCTTGGAATTACACAATTTCTTTTGAGTATGTCCATGGCGGTCAGACTCCTATGGAAGACCTCCCTATGACAGTTGGTGTTCCCAAAAAACTAAGAAAGAATACATACGAAGTTTCAGGTTATGATTTTGCCGGATGGGCTACATATTGGAAATATGAGGAAGGTGAAGAGCTTTTTGCTGATGAGCAGGAAGTAGATCTTATACCACCTGGGAAGGATGGCACAATTAAGCTTTATGCCAGGTTTACTCCTCGACAAAATACAGTATATTTTGATGCTAAAGGAGGAGTAACCAAAGGGAAGACTACGCCACCGGACCCCCAGCTGGTTGTTGAAGGGGATAGAATCTATAGAGCCCCGATAGTAGAAAAAGCCGGATATAAAGAAACTAATAGATGGTACTACATGGACGGTTCCCAGGAGAAGGAATTCATATTTGGTACCGGTGATGATGCTACGCTGGTTTATTCCGAAATGCATTTGTATGTCAAGTGGGATTCGCCTGAAAAATACCTGGGGCTTTTTTGGATTAACAAAGGCTCAGATACCACAGCCTATTTCCCTGAAGATCCGGAGTCTAATTGGGTGGCTGAGGAAGTGACTTATGGAGAAGCTTACGGTGAACTTCCCGTGCCGAAAAGCCAGGAGAATGACTTTATAGGGTGGTTTACCGAGCGCGTTGGTGGAGAAGAGGTTACTTCCGAAACTATTGTCAGCACCGCCAAGACTCACAATCTATATGCTCATTGGGAGCCAAAACCAAGGTATACTGTATCCTTTAATTCAATGGGAGGATCGCCGGTTCCTTCTCAGGAAGTAATGATTGGAAATAAAGCGACCAGGCCTGATGATCCCCAAAAGCGGGGGTATGATTTTGCCGGATGGTATTCAGATTCTGAGACTATAGAGGCTTTTGATTTTGATACTACGGGAATAGAAAATGATACGACCTTATACGCTAAATGGACAGGCTGGCAGTATAAGATCAGTTTTGATGCAAATGGAGCTACCGCCGGAACCATGGAAGATGAAGATATGGTTTATGGCACTCCCAAAGCTCTTTTGTCTAATAATTTCGCAAAAGATAAATATGAGTTCCTTGGTTGGAACACCAAGGCTGATGGAACCGGCTCATTTTATCGTGATGAAGAGAAAGCCAATATTCTTCCAACAGCAAAAGACGCGGCGGTTACTCTTTATGCCCAGTGGGATGCTGAAGTAAAGGTTACGCTCGACCCCGGTGATCATGGAGTTTTTGATGAAGACTGGCCGGAGGGACAGCCTAAGATGATACCTTTGGGGAAAGGTATGAAGCTTTCAAAAAATGATGTTGCGCCTCCTACTTGGGAAGGATATCTGTTTGATGGCTGGTATGAGACAAATGCTTCGGAAGAAGGATATGATATTACAAAGCCTTTGGATATCACAAAGCCTTTCTATACACACGCAGGGTACACAGCAAAATGGATAGAGGAGCATCTTGTAACCTTTAATGACGGCGAAAATGAGACGGTCATTACTGTGGGCGATGGCTATACTATCAATGTTGAAGCGCTTCCCGCAGATCCAACAAGAGAAGGCTATAGATTTAATGGCTGGTTTACATCCGTTGATGGTCAAAAAGTAGAGCTTGATATTACAAAACCTGTTACCGAAAATGCTGTATATACTGCAGAATGGTTTGTTGAGCATACAGTAATATTCTATGACGGTGTTGCTGCGACTCCGGTAAAAACTCTGAAAATGAGCGATGGGCAAAAGATTGATTCCCATGATATTCCGGAAACACCTCATAAGACAGGTGGCATATTCGTCGGATGGTTTACATCAGAGGGGAATGAACTTGATATTTCAGTACCTGTCACTGCCAATGCCACATACACGGCAAAGTGGCTTAAAAACTTAACAATCCAGTTCAACGCTAACGGAGGATTGTTTGGAGAAGTTGATGTTAAGACCACAGAGACTATCGAAGGCATGGTATTTGGCCCTGCAATTTCAAATGTTCCTTCGAAAACAGGGTATAAATTCGAAGGATGGGCTTCTTCAAGTGATGCTACAGAGCCGGATTATGACCAATTTGAGAATAAAGTAACAAAAGTTGAAGATGACAATAAGGAATTCTATGCAGTTTGGGATCCAATTGAGTACACTGTAGTATTTGATGCTAATGGTGGAAGCGGTCCCAAGATGGATAACAAAACCTTTTCTTATGGTGCGCCGAATAAAATTCTCGATAAATCTACATACACAAGTCTTTATAACAGCTTTGCTGGGTGGACGACTAAGAAACTGGCGCCGAATTCTCCCGAGATTGAGAACTATTTAGTTCCCACTTTTAACGAGGTTACCCGTAGGACCGTGATTAGTGCTGACTATAACCTCACAGAAAAAGATGGTGCGACAGTAACGCTGTATGCAGCCTGGAAGGGATTAGGCAGAGATGTAACAACCCATTATGGGTATGATACGAGTACCGGCGCTAATGTCCCGGGATCTGAAGAAGTGAAGTTCCTTGCCTATGGAACCCCTATTTCAAGCGCAATAACATACCCTGCAGGAGGATGGCATAAGGGCTACTACTTTGACGGATGGTATAAAGAAGAGGATTTCAAGACTAAGGTTGATATTTCCAAAGCATACAAGGCTGACTTTACTGACCTGTATGCCAAGTGGGTTCCTGCAACCATAAACGTAACATACCATTCTAATCTGCCTACTGATGCTACAGTAAAGGCATCGTATAATTACAAAGCTTCAAAAGACAGTACAGGCAGGGTGACAATTCGCGGAGTTTTCGCTGGGAATAAGGCCTGGAAGGATATTGAGAAAGCTCTTTTAGACAAATTTGATCCAAACAATGATGATCCTGATTCCTATGGCAACATGTTCGGAAACCAGAAGGGGTGGTATTCCTCCTGGAATGGGTTTGATCCTGATTTAAATATCAGAGAGTCGGAGTTTGTTGAGGCAGTCGTAAGTAAGTACCATGAGCTGAATCCGGATGCAGCTTCAATGCCGAAGACCATATCAGTTGACCTCTACGCCAGATGGCTGGTTGATCCGGAAAAGACATACAAAATAGCCTTCGTGGCAACAAAGGATGCTCCGGGCACAGAATATGTTGAAGCTGATTATCCGCTGGATGAGATTTTGATTACGGATGTAGAAGGATACGGATATGTAGACTCTGTAAACGCCGATGAAACTATTATTATTACCGGCAATGAGTTTATCAGGAAGGGCTACTCTTTAACCGGATTTTCTTATATGGACGGGACTAAAAAGAAGACCCTTAAAGCAGGTAGTTCAGTAAAGAATCTCCCATGGGTTTTGGCAGGAGAAGAAAAGGTAGCTTTTCTGACTGCAGAGTGGTCAAAGAATGAGATCACCTACCCGGTTACATTTGTGTCCAATGGCGGAAAGCTCAAGGCCGGAGATAGAATGCCCAGGAATTATAAGTATTCTGAAGGCTTCAGACTCCCTGTCATGGAAAAGAAGGGCTACGATTTTAACGGCTGGTTTGAGGATGGCGAATTCTCAGGAGCTTCAATCCCGCGGGTTGCACCCGGGACAGAATACGGACCACTTACCTATTATGCCAAGTTCACTCCTCATACCTATACTGTAAAGCTTACTCTTTCAGAGGCTGACAGTAACGCAGGTGCGTTTATTGACGGAGAAGGGGTCATTTTGGCAACCTATGACAGTGAATATAAACTTTCTGATGACGCATACCTGGCTGAATTTGCCGGAAGAACCTTTAAGAACTGGAAGGTGACTGAATCTACAGATCCGGCAGTTAAGACAAAGACACTCACTACCAAACAGTCGATTAAGAACCTTTCTGCAGTAAATGGCGCAGTTGTTACCCTGGAAGCAGTATTTACGGAGAACAGCTATGCTATTTCCTACAACTATGATGGCGGAAAAGCAGCAGCTAAAGGTAAATACCCTAAGAGCTATAAGGCATCACAAACTGAAGGAACAAATAGTGTTGAGATCACTAACCCTGTAAAAGCCGGATACAGGTTCCTGGGGTGGGATATTAATGGAGATGATAAAGCCGATATAGTTTCGGAATGGGGCGAGACTGCATGTATTATTACCGGCAGACATGAAAAACTGGCCCTGAAAGCTATATGGAAAGATAATAACTATACAATTAACTTTTATAGTAAAGGTTCACCGCGGAAAACTTATACATTAAGGTATAAGAATATTATCAATGATAACGTAGTCACCGGTGCTGAGATAGCAGAAGCTGCGCTGAGCGTAGAGAAGGACAAGAAGTGCATTGTCGGCTTTGCTGCCTCTGGTGGAGCTGCAAAGGCACAGTATACAAGCGCAAAGGATTACAAGCTTTCTGATTTCTTAAGCCTTGCAAATAGCTATAATACTATCGACCTTTATGCAGTAGAAGGCAAGAACGAGATCCATTACATCACCTATAAGGATATGGAAGGGGCAACTCTTTCCAAGGCGGTTTACACTTATACAACTAATGATAAGAAGGACATCGCACTTGTGACTGCAAAGAAGACAGGATATACATTTATGGGGTGGATCCCTGATGATCCTGATTATCTTGTCATGAACGGGAATTATGCAGTAAAGATAAGAGCGGGAGCTGAAGAAGATATTGTTCTTACGGCCGTGTTTGAAGCTCTTTCATATTCTGTTACTGTTGCTCCCGGCGTAAAGGGTGTTTGGGATGTCAATGGTATTGACGTCTCATCAAAGGGCTATATCCTTTCCCGGGATGTAAGTTATGAAACCGGTGAAGGAACAGATGGCGGAGATTTACGTATAAACTATGACGATCTGCCGAAATGGTTCAGGGAAGGCTATGAACAGGTTGGATGGGCGCTGGATACCAAGGGCACCAAGAGGATAAGCTCACTTTCCAAGCTCACAACCAAGAAGGCAATAACCATCTATCCGGTATGGAAACCTGTTACAAGTGAGATTTTGCTGCTCACAGATGCAGCAATCATAAATAGCGATCTGGGATATCTGGATGTGAAGGAGCAGGTAAGTGCTGCCAAAGCCGTGCTCCTTAAGTCAGGAAAGCTTGTAGAGGATCTTGACAGAACTTATGGAGTATACAATACTGCTGTGACTTTGCCAAAGCTTTCGGTGCCCGGATTTACCTTCCTTGGATGGTTTGACGTAAATGCTTCAGACGCTGCAGTAAAGAAAACGACTAAGGGTGACCGTGCCTATGTTACTCAGATTCTGAAGACAAATACAAGGTCAATACACCTTAGGCCATACTTTACAGAGAATTCCTACAAAGTTATGATCAATCCCAACGGTGGAATGATCAAGGATACAAAGACCGGCAAGTATGTTAAAAAAGCTGTCGTCCTCTGTACGGTGAGCTATAGAGAAGCAATCCAAATGGATTCTATCGATGCGTACTTTACCGGCTACGACAGAAAAACGCCATTCATTTCACTTGACAGGGCAGGTAAGAATACCTCGTTTGCAGACAGCGGTCTGGTTGCAAAGAACAATGGAAGTGTGACTCTTTTCCTTCAGTGGACAAAGAATGATGCGCCGGTTAAGCCTGTGATCTCATTGGCAAGTCTGATCAGTGATACGCTTATGGTTTCCACTAAGCAGGAGGCAGTAGCACCGAATACACGTATTTATGTTCAGTGCTCGTCAAGCCCGAAATTTACCAATGATGTTTCTGAAGGGTATATTACTTCTGGAAATGCATATACATTTGCAGACATGAAATCCACGGCATACTACGTTCGAGCTAAGCAAGAGGTCAGATATCCATACGGCCTGGATGGCTCCGATTGGGTATCAGGCGCATACAGCTCAACGGTGCGTGTGACAAAGCCTGCAGATGAAGTGACGATAACCTTTGATCCAAACACTACAGATTCAGGGGTGGTAATAGAACCTTCTACCATGGTGATCCCCAAGAACTTTGCTATCGGAGAGCTTCCTAAAGCTACCCGTGAAGATTTTTCGCTGGAGGGCTGGTATCTGGATCAGGCTTTAACACAAAAAGTAACAACTGATTCCAGATTCAGCACAGCTACCACTCTTTATGCAAAGTGGGTTATGCAGATCAATATCAAAAATAAGAAGGAGGGAGAGGCGCCGACAGTAGCTGACTCTTCGATGGTGATGATACAGGATGGTGCAATTATTGCATCCGGACTTGAAACACCTTCCATGGACTATTATTCCTTTGCAGGATGGTATAAAGATGATTCCTGCATAACACCTATTGGAAGTGATGAGGTTTCGTCATCTCTTGATTATGATACTGTATACGCTAAATGGGTGCCCAAAACCTATACCATAACCTTTGACTCAAACAGACCTGAGGGAGCATTGCCGGTTTACGGATCAATGGATCCTCAGACCATCACCTATAATGCTAAGGACCAGAAGCTGAATACCCTGGATTTCTGGATAGCCAATCGTTCCTTTAAAGGCTGGGCTACATCTCCAAACGGTAACGTTGTATTTGGTAATCAGGAAGAAATTACAACTCAGATAACAAGAGACATAACCTTGTATGCCCTTTGGTAGGAAACGGTCAATGTTACAATTCACAACACACATTTATAGAGGGAGGCACTTTGCCAAAAAGGCAGGGTGTCTCCCTCGCTTTTTGTCTTCTTTTAGCAAAAGAGCTTTCTGAAAATTCTTAAGGCCTTATAAAAATACGCTGCAAAGCCGCATGAATACTGGACTTTGAGTAAGCCGCCCACAACAATATCCCCCATATCCCCACACCTGTGAAACCCGCATAAATACTGGAACTTTTGCGGCGCCCCCTTGGAAAGCCCGCAAACGTTTGCTTTATGCGGCTTTTAGAATTTTCAAAGGGGCTTAATAATCTTCATTCAGACTTAATCTTATTCATTTTCTTTTAACCTGAATTTGCAAAAAACCAGCATACGTATGATGTCTCGTATGATTTTACTTTGGATATCCTAAAACTAAGAAAGGATATTAATGCCATGAAAAGAGACTTCATTCTAAGTAATTATCCTGAACTAAAGAGAAAAAAAGAGACCTTCATAGTAAAGATCTACGGTTGCCAAAACGCAACCTGGCAGGGAAAGATCGTGTGGGTCGAAGAAAAGAGGGTAGTGCATTTCAGAAGTGCACTGGAACTCATCAAACTGATTGACGGAGCAGTAGATCAAAGCTCCTTAAGCTACTTAGAAACCGCTGATGAAAAGGTTAGCGGAGCGTAACAAGGTTTTAACCCCCCAATAATTCATCTTTAAAGGAGGTAAGCAGCTATGTTGAGAAAATGGAACAGATTTTTATCATTACTGTTAGCAATTGCTCTCGTAGCCACTACATTTAACAGCAATATTGCATCTGTTAGAGCAATTGCAACAGAAGATGGAGGTTCATTGGAAGCGCCAGCTGAAAACCCGGCGCCTTCAAATGATGGCGGCTCATCCGAGGATCAGGGCGGTGGAGATGATGGCCAGGGTTCCGGCGATGAAGGCGGAGATGATTATGATGAGCCATATTCCGGTGATAATGATCCCGGTGAAGGATCAGGAGGCGAGGAACCCGGCCAGGGCGGCGAAGAATATCAGCCTGAGCAGGGGCAGCCCCAGAATCCTGAAGAGGTAATAGAAGAGGAGGATGAGGAAGAGGTTATTCCAGAAACTCCTGAAAATCTGCAAGAAGATCCCGAAGCCAAGGAAAAAGAGGAGAAGCCCGAAGATGATAAAAAGGGCGACAGAGGCGCAAAGGGCGGCGGATCAAAGGGCGCAGCTGCTGATGCGACAATTACCTACATGGCAGGCGAGGGCGGACATGTTACTTCTCCCGAAGAGCTTGTTAAAGCAGGAGAAGAGGCAAATGGCTCAACTGCTATTGCAGACGATGGCTATACCTTCATTGAATGGACTGATGCGGAAGGCGGCCATGTATCTGGTGACAGTACGTATCAGCCTGAAGGCGAATACCTTGTAGACGGAGCTACCTTTACAGCTAACTTTGAAAAAGAGGAAGAGCCTGAAGAGGAAGTTACCTACACCGTTATCTTCATGGTAGACGGAGCAGAATATCGCAAGCAGACCTACACACAGGGTGACAACAGCTTAAGGATCCCGGAGAGGCCTTTCAAGCAGGGCTACTACTTCATGGGATGGAAATACAATGGCGAAGAAGTAACAGATGGCATGACTGTTGAGCAGGATATGACCATTGAAGGCGACCTCAGACAGATCGAACTCTACAATCTGGTAGTTGAGTACTGGTACACCAATCCTGTAACCGGTGAAAGAGTTGCTTTTGACTGGGCAAGAGAGAGCATTCCTTACAGCGGCTTTGATGTAACTATCGAATCCCCTAAGAATATCTCTGTTGATGATGATGCGACACACCCTATCTACTATCCGGAAAAGGACTCTGTAACCTTTACAACCGGAGATATTCCGGATGATGCAGAACCTGTACTTATCGACGGTGTACTGCAGCTCAATCTCCCTGCAAAGGACGTTCAGTATCATCCATACAACGTATCCTACAGATTCGTTCATTACCTGAAGAATCTTGCCGGAACAGGTTATGACGCTGTTCTTACAGAGAGATTTGAAGGAAACATGGGACAGGTGGTTACTCCTGTGGCAGCGGAAATTCAGGGAGCTGTTTTTGAAAGTGCCGAATCGATGGTCCTTTCAGAAGATGACCAGGAAATTCCGATCTACTACACAAGAGCAAACTACACATTAAACTATGAGACCAATGGCGGAAGCTATATACCGGCAGTTGTTAGACAGTATGGAACGAGCATAAGTGTTACTTCAACAAAACCTACAAAGCCGGGCTACGATTTTGAAAAATGGTATCTGGATGAAGAGCTTACTCAGCCGGCAGGCAGTAACATCACTCTTAATGAGGATACTACTCTTTATGCAAAGTGGACAGGAAAGAATGTAAGATACACAATCATCTACATGGTTGAAAATGCAGACGATGATAACTATTCTTCACATTCAACCGATAATACTAAGCGGGCACTGGTTGGCTCAACAGTAACAGTAAGAGCTTCAGATCCAAAGCCATCAGGGCTGAGTAATGACTTTTACTTTGATCATGCAGATTCAGCGGAAGTAAAGGCAGACGGAAGTACCGTAATCTATGCATGGTACAAAAGAAATGTCTACACCCTGAAATGGAATGGTGAAGTATACAATACAAGCGGTAACAGACGCGCCCAGAATAAGGGAACAGCATCTGTAACAGCCAAGTACGGTGCAATCATAACCCAGGCATTCAATGAAGAATTTAACATTAAGAAAAACAACAAGTATGCCTGGAACTTTACTAAAAACAATAATGATAAGTTCGTCAGCATAGAGACAATGCCTTCAACTTCAGGTCTTACGCATTCCGGAAATGTCATCACAGTCTATGCTTTTGACTTCAGTACGACTAATGAGCAGACACTTAATTACTGGCTGCAGAATTACTCCGGCGAAGGTATAGAGACCAGAACTTTAGATGGAAACACCTACGGACTATATAATTCTGTAAAAGTACACTTTAATTTCCTTTATGATGGATCAGAGTTCTACCAGATCATCGGATATACAAAGTATAAATATGATGGTCATGGCTATGTTTTAGATAAAGAGTGGGATACATGGGATGGACTTGTGGTTGATTTCTACTACAATGCCCTTAGCTACAACCTGACACTTTATGATTATAACGGAACACTGGTTTATTCCAATGACATCGTATTTAACAGTGACATTTCAGGCATTCTGTCAAATAAGAAACCGTCAGCACCTGTTGAAGGAGCTACATGGCTTGGATGGTTTACCGATGAAGGTCATACAGATTCCTATACCGGAACCAAGATGCCAAATGGTTTAGTTCTTTTCGGCAACTGGGAATTCCCATCCTTTACCATTACCTTCAAGGATGGTGATAGGACGGTTGGAACTGATACTTGCGAGTACATGGAAAAGGCTCAGTCAATTGATGCCGGTGAAAAGCCGGGACACACATTTGGTGCATGGTGTACAGATCCTGAGCTTACACATGTCTATGACTTTGCAAAACCTATGGATTCCAACATCACAGTTTACGCAAGATGGACTGAGAATGATATCAGCTACACTGTAAACTATGTTGACGAGGATGGCACTCCTGTAGCGGATTCCAAGTATGTGATAAGCCCTATCTTCAAGGTGGGCGATATCATCACTGAGGAAGCCATAACCGTAGCAGGAAAGATTGCTGATGAAGCAAGCAAAACTATAACTCTTGGTTATGAGAACAATGAAATTACATTTGTTTACAGCCCCAGACAGAAAGAGATTGACTACACCGTAAGATACGTCCTTAAGGATAACCACGATATAGAAGTGGCAGCTCCTAAGGAAAACACTGTATCCGGAACCTTCATAAGCGTTACAGAGTGTGCAGCAGCAGTGGATAAAGCCTACATGCAGTCACACTATCCTGCATACGCCGGTGATGATTACTATCCTGTACAGGACGTTATCACTTACACACTTGCAAACGGCACCAACGAGATAATCTTTGAGTACACACCATATTCAAACGGACAGCTGATCATTCACTACGTTGACATGGACGGCAATCCTATCGTAGGAAAAGACACAGAGACTATATCTCAGAAGGCCGGAACAAGCTACACAATAAACACAGAGCTTTCAGGCTACACATATAACAGAACAACTGACGGAACCAACAACGTATCAACAACAGTAAACATCAAGGAAGGCACAACTGAGAGATTCGTATACTTCCGCAAGAACATTACTATCACAGCTAATGACAAACAGCAGGAGTACAACGGCAAGTACCTCAGAAGTGAAGGCGTTGGCGATGCAACAGTAACAGGCCTGATGAGCGGACACAGCCTTACAAATATCTACTACGAAGGTGCACAGAGAGAGGGCGGAAGCAGCCCGACAACTCCTTTTGGAGCAACTATTTCAGGACCTGCAGCAAGCAATTACTACAAGATCACTTACGTACCCGGAACACTTACAGTAACCAAGAAGACCATCTACGTAGAGATCGAAGGTCAGAAGATTGATGAGGTATACGACGGTCAGCCTCATACAGCAACATATGTGATCAAATCCAATTCTGATCCTGATATCTTCCTGCCTGAGTACATCCAGTACACAGGAACAGCTTCTGAAGTAACTCAGACTAACGTGGGAAAACAAGATCTTTTACTGGCCGGAAGGTTCATAACAAAGGCGCCTTTCGATCAGACCTTCACAGTTGTTTACACAGCTACTGACGGATATGTAAATGTTACTAAGAGACCTGCAACTATCTGGACCGAGTCAAAAGACAAAGTCTATGACGGAACACCTCTTCAGAGTGACATTGATGATTCACGAGCTTACAGATTTGACAACCTGGTTGCCGGAGAGACATTAAAGGTTGCAGAATTCCCGAATTCCATCACTAATGTTGGAACAGAAGTTAACGACATTACAATCGACTGGGCTAATTCAACAGCTCTTTTAAGCAACTACGACTTCACATGGGAAAGAGGAACCCTTGAAGTTACAAAGGCACCTATAACAGTAACAGTAACCGGAGAAACAGGAACTGCTCACTACGACGGCAGCGAGCACAAGGTAACAGGTTATACGATGGTTTCAAGTGATCCGAATCTCTACGATGCAGATGCAAACGTAAGCGGACCTACACAGGACGAAGCCATTGCAAAGGGTACAAACGTAGGCAAGTATCCTATGAATCTGGATCAGATGACCTTTGAGAACACCAACGGAAACTTCGATGTTCACTTCGAATTCGTTGATGGTAAGCTCACCATCGTTAAGAGCGATACAGTAAAGGTTATCATTACAGGACACAAGGTATCCGAAGACTACGACGGAAATCCTCACACTGCAGAAGGTTATGACGTTGAAGTAGTTAATCCTGAGGGAGTTAACTATCCTAAGAGTAAGATTTCCTTCACAGGAACGGATTCTGTAACAAAGACCGATGCCGGTACATATCCGATGGGTCTTAAGCTTTCAGACTTCTTCAATACAGACGACAACTACACAGTTGAGTTTGAAGTAAAAGACGGCGAACTTGAGATCAAAAAACCTGCAATTACAGTAACTGTTAAAGGACGTTCTGATACAAAGCCATATAACGGTGGCGAGCAGTTCGTGACAGGCTATGACATTGAGATCAGCAATCCTCTTTACAAGGAAAGCTATTTCTCAGGTCCTTCACAGGATGATGCGGTAGCCAAGGGAACTACTGTAGACGGAAGCCCATACATGATGGGACTGTCAGAAGTTCTTTTCACAAATAATAATGAGAACTTCGATGTTACCTTCAGCGTAACCGATGGTCAGCTCGTTATTACCAAGAAAGCCATTACAGTAGACATCACCGGTAACACTGCAACCTACGAGTACAACGGCAGCGAACAGTTTGCAGAAGGTTATACCTTCAGCATCAGCGACAGAACCTACGCATCAGACATGTTTGAGTGCCTGGTAGATGCGAAGATAGGACGTAAGGCAGTTGGAAAGAGTGATATGGGTCTTAGCGCAGGCTCATTCAAGAATCTTGCGACAGACAACTTTGACGTAACCTTCAATGTTACTGATGGCTGGGTTGAGATCACTCCTATCGAAGCAGAGTACGTGATCAACATCACAGGTAACAGCGACGAAGTTACTTACACAGGCGAGCCTCAGAAAGTAGAGGGTTACACGGTTGAGGGAACAATTCCTTCAGAGATCACCCTTACACTTATTGGAACGGCTGTAGCAAGCGGAACGGATGTTGGCGAGTACAAGATGAACCTCACAGCAGAGGACTTCGAAGCAAAGTCAACAGAGTACGCAAATATCAAGATCAACGTAGTTGACGGCGAACTGACAGTTAACCCAAGTGGCCTTACTATCCACACAGGAACAGCAACAAAGGCTTACGACGGAACACCTCTTAAGAGTGATGAGGCTTACCTTATAGGACTGGCTGATGCTGACAGCGCAACGATCGTAGCAACAGGTGAGCAGCTGCTTCCTGATTCAAGTACTAACACCTACGAAATCACCTGGGACAAGGGAAGTATTGATAACTACACCGTTACCTATGATCTTGGAACCCTTACAGTAACACCTAACACCTCTGAGATCACACTGACTGCAGCAAGCGCTACAAAGCCATACGACGGAACACCTCTTACAGATCCTACTGTAACACCGGCAGGCATTCCTGAGGGACTTACACTTGTAGCAGAGGCAACTGGAACCATCACTGATGTTGGAAAAGAAGCTAACAAAGTTACAAGCTACGCTATCATGAGTGGCGAAGTTGATGTAACAGCCTTCTTCACAGGAATCAAACTGGTAGACGGTGAACTGGAAGTAACACCTCTTACAGTAAATGTTGGTATAACAGGTAAACACGATTCTGTTAAGTACGACGGAACAGAGCACGAAGTAACAGGATATGAGCTGAAGATCGATTCCGAGCTTTATAAAGAAGCTGACTTCACCTTCACAGGAGATGCAGTAGCCAAGGGAACAGTTCCCGATACATACTGGATGAAACTTGATAAGGATCAGTTCAGAAATGACAACCCTAACTTCGAAGTAAACTTCAAGATAGTTGAGGATGGTTACCTTACCATCGAAGAACTTGAGGACTATGAGAAGTTCCAGCTCTATCTCGAAACAACAGATGTTCCAAGAGTATACAGTGGTGAGACCTACAGCGGATTTAGCTATGGCGTAACAGGATCAAAGCCCGGAGTAGTCAGCCAGACCTTTGGAAAGATCTTGAATTTCATTGAAGAAATCATCGGACCTTCAGAGGTAGGAGCAAGTGACGGAGACGGAGATTCAAAGAAAGTTACAATTAACGGAGTAGACTTCTTTGTAAGCGGACTCTATGTACCTACAGAGGGAAGAAATGTTGGAACATATCCACTTACAATAGAGGGTGACCTGGTTGTTAAGGATGCAGAGGGCAACGTAGTAACATCACAGTTTGCAGTAGCTGACAGAAAAGAAGGCAACCTGATCATTAGTAAGATGCCTATCACAGTAACCTCCGGAAGTGCATCAAGAGCATTCAACAACCAGCCTCTTGTAAACCACACAGTAACCACCAACAAGTCCTGGGGCATCGGAGATGTTGTAGAGTACAACGTAACAGGAACCATTACCAATGTAGGAAGAACCTCCAACATGTTCACCATCATTCCTCTTGGAGATACAGACCTTGGTAACTACGACATCACCTACGTATTCGGAACCCTTGTGATCACTGCAACTCCTCCTTCAGGCGGCGGAGATCCTACAGGTGGAGATCCTACAGGTGGCGGACCGGTTGATATTCCTGACGCACCTACACCTCTTGCAGCAGCACCTACAGGAGCAGTACTTGGAGCAACAAGAGAGCTTGAGAGTAACGGCCCGGCAGTTCTCGGAGCAAGACGCGGAAGAACCGATGACCAGACTAACAATCAGATCAGGATCTTCGCAATCCTCGTATCTGCAGCAGTGGCTGTAAGCATGATCGTAGCCGGCAAGAAGAAAGAGGAAGAAGAGTGAGACAGATAATCTCCGATTTTCGTGATCAAACTTAGTTCTAACGAGCGCTTTGCGCGATAGTAAACTTCCGCTGGAGAAGGCAGGCATTTAAATTATTTGGAGGAATTTGCAAAATTTCGTTGATGTATGATTGTTCATATGATTGGAATTTTCGTAAAATAGTGCTAAGAGGGGATATTTACAGCATGGAAAACAATCAGAACAATTTAAAAAATGAACTGAAAAACAGCGGAACCTTTCTGGTAAAGTTCAATACCGACATGAAAGAGACCTGGCAGGGAAATGTTTTGTGGGCAGAGGGGAATAAGTCAGAGCACTTCAGAAGCGCTCTGGAACTCATCAACCTGATGGACGGAGTCATGAACGGAGAGGTTGAGGCGAATGCCGATATAGAGAATCTGTTTGGCAAAGCGGACAAGGGTTGATTCGGACAAAGGCGATACAATGTAGCATTAACGGTGCTTGATGTGCCGCAATTATAGCAAGGCAACTGGATTTATGGATCCAGATGTTTCCCTTATCGCAAGGGGCCGTATGATTCACATCATGCGGCCTCTTTCCGAAGGGAGAGATGGGATTTGCTTAGGGGCGTGAAATGGGGGTATAATCTAAATGATCTTAGGCGTAATAAATAGTGAAGGTAAGGCAAAGAAAATGGGTGAGTCGAAGCAGATGCTTTTTGCAAAGAATCTGGTATGTATTTGCGTGAATAGTAATGAAAACGCAGACTACCAGGGACTAATATATCATCAGTATGCGGATGATCCGATTGAGTTTGATGGGATGACGGATTTCCTGATGAAGGCCGAGAGTCTTTTTGACGAGTGGGATTTCCCTCAAAGAGGTCTGGCTCAGCGTTTCTTTAAAAAGAGCAATAAAGATGAGATCGGCTATAAAAAGAAGAAATTTGATGAAAAGCTTCCTATAGAGATCATTCAGGAACAGGCCGGAGTAAGGAACGTACAGAACAAGAAGGGTGAGCTCGGAACCTTTGTGGTTCAGGTAGTATACAGGCAGGATGCCACCTGGCAGGGACATGTGATCTTCCAGGAGAAGAATGAGAAAAGTGATTTTGTAAGCGCGCTGGAGCTGATAAGGATTATGGACAGAGCCCTTACAGATAGTAGGAAGGTTGCAAAGTAACCTTGGGTAGAGTTAATAAGTTAAAGAGAATAATAGGAATAACAATGTGTGTGCTGGTGTTATTTTTTGTAGCCACTGTGGTGGCGTTCAAAATTTACACCAGCAATTATTATGCTGCAGAAAATGCAGTTATTCAGGAAATCAGCGCCGATGAGATAGGAGAAGTGCGGGTGTTCAGCAACGAATACTGCTCCGCCTTTGTGCCAAAGGACGGGAACTACCGGGCAGTAATAGTGTTTTATCCCGGTGGGAAGGTTGAGTACAGCGCATATGATTCGCTGATGTATGAGCTTTCTTCCCGTGGCTTTATATGTCTTTTGGCCCGGATGCCTGATAATATTGCACTTCTGGGGGTGGACGCAGTGAATGATCTGCTTCCTGACGACGAAAAGATACAGCAATTGGCCCAGAGCCTTGACTGGTATATGGCTGGACATTCCCTGGGAGGGACTGCTGCAACCAAATACCTGGCTGACAACTTCAGCCGCGAGCCCGGAGAAAAGATAGGTGATGCTGGTGCCGGTAATTCAGCAGGCGATAATCATGCCGGTGTTGCCGGAATTGGCAAGTTTAAGGGTCTTATCCTTTGCGCATCATACCCTTCATATGACCTGTCCTGCGCTCCTATCCGCATGCTTTCTATATATGGCTCAAATGATGGCGTTTTGAGGATGGGAGCTTACGAAAAGGCTAGGATTAACTGGCCAGCCGACTCTGCAGAGGTTGTCCTTGATGGCGGCATTCACTCCTATTTCGGAAGCTATGGTATCCAGAGCGGCGACGGCAAACCCACCCTTACCAATGAACAGCAGATTGAGAAGACTGCAGATATAATCGATGAATGGATTGGATAGATTTACTTCATGATATGCCAAGGAATCAGAAGGCAACTATGATATGATTGAAGTGTATTTTTGTGGAACAATTTCTGACGGAGGGTTTACATGGATTTCAGGATAGTTGAGGTATTTAACAGGAGCGTGACAATAGAGCTGGTCAGTGATGCTATTTTCAGGCAGGACCGGCAGTTTGACGTGTTTATTGATGGGGAAAAGAGGCTGACAACAGATAGAAATGTAGTCAGCATAGCAGGACTTTTGCCAAACAGGAAGTACAGGATTGGGATTGGGCCCTGCGCAAACGGAGGTACTTGCGGCGGTACAAATACTGATACCACAAATGGTAATGACAATAGTAATGCGGAAGTTCAACTTGCTGAGCAGGAATTTACAACAGGCCATGAGTCTGTGCTGCTTGACGTGACTTGCTTTGGTGCAAAGGGAGACGGCGTGACACCTGATACTGCAGCAATCCAGGCGGCTATCTGCTCCTGCCCTAAGGATGGAACCGTATATCTGCCAAAGGGTACATATTATTCGACAGCTCTTTTCCTTAAGAGCGATATGACACTGTGGCTGGATGAAGGTGCGGTTCTTCTGGGAGATACTGACAGGGAGCATTATCCTGTTCTTCCGGGAATGACGCCTACCACCGATGAGAAGGATGAGTACAACCTTTCAAGCTGGGAGGGGAATCCGCTTAGCAGCTTTGCTTCGCTGGTCACAGCTATCGATGCGAAGAACCTGGATATCATCGGACCGGGAACTATAGACGGAAACGCCCAGAACTCTGACTGGTGGGTAAATCCCAAGGTCAAGAGGATTGCCTGGAGACCGAATACGCTTTATCTTGCCAGGTGCAGGAATGTGAGGGTTCAGAATGTGACGGTACAGAACTCGCCATGCTGGACTGTGCATCCCTATTACAGTGATGATCTGTCATTCTTAAATCTGTTTATCAAAAATCCTTCGGATTCACCAAACACTGACGGGCTTGATCCTGAGAGCTGCAACAATGTGCTGGTTCTGGGAACAGTTATCTCCGTGGGGGATGATTGCATGGCAATCAAGAGTGGCAAGTACTACATGAGTCTTAAGCACCACAAGGTTACAGAGAATGTGATAATAAGGAACTGTTTGTTTGAGCGTGGGCATGGCAGCGTGACTGTTGGGTCAGAAGCAGCAGGCGGAGTTAAGCACATCAGGGTAACCCAGTGCATATTTGACGGCACTGACAGGGGACTCAGGATTAAGACAAGGCGAGGGCGCGGAGAGCGTTCGGTGCTGGATGACATATTGTTTGAGAATATTGAGATGGATGGCGTGCACATGCCATTTACGGTAAATATGTTTTACTTTTGCGATCCGGACGGTCACAGCGATTATGTGCAGAACCAGGCACCTGCGCCGGTGGATGAGATGACGCCTTCTATCGGGCTGATCGCGGGACGTAACATTAGTTGCAAAGGGGCTTCGGCCTGTGTGTTATGCGCTGTCGGACTTCCTGAGAGTCCTATCGGTGAGCTCAGGTTCGAGAATATTAAGGTGGAATTCCTGCCGGAATCTCAGCGTGTTCCGGAAAGGCCTGTTATGATGGACAATTTTGGCGAGATGTCCGGACGCAGTATCTACGCGAAGAATGCCAGGAAGCTGGTGCTTAAGAATGTGGAGATCATTGGCGCGGCAGATGATGCACCGGAGCTGATTGGAGTTGATGTGCAGGATCTGGAGAACGTAAGATATAGATGATAACGGCGTGGTGATGCACGGCTATGCAGATTGAAGGCTGCAACTGATAACGGCGTGGCAAAACATGCAACTGGAGAGTGGATTATGGAAATGGTTATACGTGTAGAAAAGGATGGCGGCGACTTCTGCAGCGTACAGGAGGCTGTCAATGCAGTGCCTTACGGCGAAAAAGCCCGAATTGAGGTCGGTGAAGGTACATTTCGGGAAAAGATCTTTTGCGAAAAGAAAGATATTGAGATCGTGGGAGCAGGCGAAGACCGGACGATAATTGATTTCGACGACTACGCCAATGAGATCATGGAGGACGGAAGCAAGCGTGGAACCTTCAGGTCCTATACCGCTTTCTTTGGAGGTGAGAGGGTCAGCGTAAAGAATTTGACCATCAGGAACAGCGCCGGAGATGGGCGCGTTGTGGGCCAGGCGGTAGCTGTTTACGCGGATGCGAGTATTTGTGAGTTTGAGAATGTCAGGATGGTGGCATGCCAGGATACCCTTTTCTGTGCACCGCTCCCTTATGCTGAACGCAGCGTTAATGGATTTATCGGACCTCGTGTCTTTACGGAGCGCAAGCTGACCAGGCAGTATTTTAAGGGGTGCGAGATCCGCGGAGATGTGGACTTTATCTTTGGCGGCGCTGACGCGGTATTCGACGATTGCACCATTATCTGTAATGACAGAGTGCATGTGAGGCTTGGTGATACTTCGGCATCAGCCGGCTCAGATAAGGCTAAGGCTTCCGGGCGCCCAATAAACGGGTATCTCACAGCCGGCTGCGGACTTAAGGACGGACTTGGCTTTGTGTTCAGGAATTGTAAAGTAGGTGGCGCAGAAGGCTGCGAGCCCGGCTCGGTGTTCCTGGGGCGCCCATGGCGTGAAGAGGCCCGGACCGTATTTCTTAATTGCGAAATGGATGAAAGCATTGCACCGGAGCGCTTTTCCGGTTGGAGTGGCATTGACCGCGACGAACCCAATACCTTTTACGGTGAGTTCGGTAGCAGGGCTTTTGATGGAGCGCCTGCTGACCTTTCCCGCAAGAACCCCTGGGTCCGCGATATAGATGAATCTCTGGCAAAAGAGCTGTCGGCCAGGGCAGATGATATCGTGAAGAAGGTTAAGGGATAATATGAAAAAGAAGAGTTTTTTCTTTAGCAGAATAGTAGTGCTTGTGCTCATGATGGCGATGCTGGCAGGATGTGGCAGGAAAGCGCCACAGCAGCTTACAGCTGAAACTTCAACTGAGATTTCTGCCGTAACTGCGACTTTAAGTGCGTCTGCTGATACTTCTACCGAATCCACAAGCACCTTGGAAGACGTAGATTCCTCAAGCGCCTCTATAGTGGAGGATATCACAATCGCCGAGAAAGGCGAAAGTTCCGCGCCTCCATCGATTGACGAAGACGGCGTATACACCTCCAAGGAAGACGTGGCTTTGTACCTTCACACCTACGGAAAGCTTCCCGGCAATTTTATTACCAAGAAGGCGGCCAAGAAGCTGGGCTGGAGCGGGGGGTCGCTGGAAGATTACGCTCCGGGCATGTGCATAGGTGGCGACTACTTTGGGAATTATGAGGGCCTTCTTCCGGAAGACAAGGAGTATCACGAGTGCGATATAGACACCCTTGGGAAAAAGAGCAGAGGTCCCAAGCGTATAATCTACTCGGATGACGGCTACATATATTATACGGAGGATCACTACGAGAGCTTCGAACTGCTATACGCGCCATGAAGGCAAAGGAGACAAGCATGGAACAGGTTTTTTACATAAATCTTGAGGGAATAACCACCAGGGAGGCACTACACGACCTTCTGGCAAAAGAGCTGTCTCTGCCGGAATATTACGGCCGCAACCTTGACGCGCTCCATGATGTACTTACAGAGCAGGGCGACAACTGGAACCTGATATTCTATAACTGCGAAGGCACAGACCGGGCCGAAGCGGCAAAGAGTGGTGATAAGACACAAGGAGATGAAATATCCGAAGAATTCATCGCATACATGGAAAGACTCCGCAAGATGTGCGCTGCAGCCTGCAAAGAATGTGATGGTCTTAGGATACGATTCTACAACTGATAATACATACTGGCGGCTATTTTTTGTTCAAAATACCGTTTGACAAGTTCACATAAGTCACATAATATATCTTTAGTTGATAAGAGGGAGTAGCTGGCTGACGTTAAGTTGGCTGTCGGATCCGTCAGGACGATGCAAATTGCATCCGAATCCGGCCTAAGGTTTATTCATTATACTGACAGCAAGACTTTTATCGTAGCTTTTTGCTATGATAAAGTCTTTTTTTTATCATTGCAATGGCAAGGCACATAAACCGACATTGCATACAAAGGAGAGAAACAATTGAAAACACTGGCAATCATACTATTTGTAGTCATGTACATCCTGATGGTGGCGCTGCCTAAGAGGCGTGCGGCAGTAGCTCTGATCACAGCAGGAATCTTCGTGGCAACCGGAATCCTTCCATTTACACAGGTTTTCGGAGCAATTGACTGGAACGTACTTATGATGATCTTTGGTACCATGGTCATCGTTGATTATTTCATTGAATCCAAGATGCCCAACAGGATTGCTGAATGGCTCTTAAACCTGGCGCCAAACGTACTGTGGGTAACCATTCTGATGTCTCTTTTCTCAGGATTCATCTCAGCATTTATCGATAACGTTGCAACTGTACTGATGGTCGCACCTGTGGGACTGGCTATCTGCAAGAAGCTTAAGATATCACCGGTTCCAATGATCATCTGTATCGCAGTTTCATCTAACCTTCAGGGTGCAGCGACACTTGTTGGTGATACCACATCAATCATGCTGGCAGCAGCTGCCGGTATGGACTTCAACGACTTCTTCTGGATGGAAGGTCATCCCGGCATTTTCTTTGCTGTTGAGCTTGGCGCTATGGCAACAGTGCCTATCATGATGTTTATGTTCCGCAAGGATAAAGAGCCTGTAAGCGCCGACGAGCACACCAAAGTAACTGACTATGTCCCCACAATCATGATGCTTGGCCACGTGGTTCTGCTGATCCTGGCTTCCTTCATTCCTGAAAAGCCCGACATCACCAACGGTGTGATCTGTATGGTTTGTGGAATCATCAACATCGTCTGGGAGATTTTCCTTTCAAAGGGAACCGACAGTATGTGGCACTCACTTAAGGCCATTGACTACGACACCATGCTGCTCCTGGCTGGTTTGTTCTGCGTAATCGCAGGAATCACCAATGTTGGCATCATCGATGAGCTTGCTGAGCTTATTGCAAACGCCGGAAAGGGCAATGTATTCCTGCTCTACACTGTTATCGTGTTTGGCTCCGTGGCAATTTCAGCATTTATCGACAACATCCCTTACGTTGCTACAATGCTTCCGGTACTGGCCAGCCTCTCAAGCGTAATGTCAGTAAGTCCGCTTCTTCTGTACTTCGGACTTCTCATTGGTGCGACCCTTGGCGGAAACCTTACACCAATCGGTGCTTCAGCCAACATCGCAGGTGTTGGTATGCTCCGTAAAGAGGGCTATGAAGTGTCTTTTGGCGATTTCATGAAGATCGGTATACCATTTACTTTGACAGCTGTAATTGTGGGCTACCTCTTCATCTGGTTTGTTTACGCGTAAAAGAGCTATCGGTGCCTTCAAGGCAATTACCGGGCAAAAGAGCTATAGGCAGCGATAACAAAATCCCACTTGCAAAAGCGAATGGATTCGAGTAGAATGATTTTGCACAATTTATTTTGGTATTTTAGTAAAAGAACTTTAGGAGTAAGAAAATGGGATCATTAAAGGATTTATTCTTTGGAAGTGATACAGAAAGAGAGGCAGGTAACATGGAGAACGAAGAACTCAAGAATCAGAACGCCGCTGAGAACGCAGGCGACAACGGAAATATAATAGACCCAAGCATGCTTGTAGGTGATATCATCACCAAGCACCCGCTGGCAGCACAGTTCCTTATGGAGTGTGGCATGGGATGTATTCACTGCCCGGCATCACAGATGGAATCACTGGCTGAGGCCTGCGCAGTACATGGCATCGACGGTGAGGAGATCACAGATGCACTTAACGACTACCTGATGGAGCATAACGCTTAAATTTTCAAAAACCGGCCATGGGCCGGTTTTTTTATCAGAGACTGTAATATATGCCATTGACTATAAGCCTCTATATGATAAACTTTTGGAGCAGAGAAAAGAAATTTTGGAAATGTAAGACATGGAAAAGAAAAATAACCCCTTCAATTACATCACTGAGCATATGCCCGAGCTGGACCTTCTGGGGAGAGTTCGGGTTCTTTTAAGGTGGCTCTTTCTTGGCAGCATCACAGGAGCAGTTGTGGGAACTGTTGGAGCTGCTTTTTCAAAGGCTATTATTTTTGCTACGGCCTTTAGGACCGCCCATGACTATATTATCTTTGGACTACCGGTAGGCGGACTTGCAATTGTGGCTATGTACCGGGGCTGTAAGGACTATGAGGACAAGGGCACGAACCTGGTCATCAAGTCCATCCAGGAGGGGGACAATCTCCCTGTTATTAAGGCTCCGCTTATATTTTTGGCTACAACACTGACTCATCTCTTTGGAGGCTCAACAGGTCGTGAGAGCGCTGCACTTCAGATGGGCGGAAGTATCGGTTATAACCTGGGTAAGCTCTTTAAACTCAAAGAAGGAAACGACAAGATCATAACCATGTGTGGCATGAGTGCGGCTTTTTCTGCGCTGTTCGGAACTCCGATGACTGCAGCGTTTATGGCAATGGAGATCGAGAATGTTGGTGTTATGTACTACTCGGCTCTTGTTCCATGCGTGGTTTCCGCGCTGGTGGCTCAGGGCATCAGCTCAAGCCTTGGGGCTGTGGGAGAACAGTTTGTGGTCAATGTCGTTCCTGACTTTACTCCGTACCACGCACTGTTCACCGGAATTCTGGCAATACTGTGTGCAATCCTGAGCGTTGTCTTTTGCGACGTGCTTAAGTTCACCGGCAGGACTTATAAGAAACTTCTTCCCAATCCATACTTAAGGGTATTTGTGGGTGGTTGCATCGTGGTGGCTCTGACATTCCTGTCAGGAACAAGGTATTACAACGGTGCAGGAATGGATGTTATCGAGATGGCACTTCACGGCGAAGCACCATATTATGCATTTCTTCTGAAGATTATCTTTACGGCACTGACACTTGGTGCAGGCTATAAGGGCGGCGAGATCGTGCCGGCGCTGTATATTGGCGCCACCTTCGGCTGTCTCTACTCACAGCTCCTTGGCTTTGATCCGGCTCTTTGCGCTGCTGTCGGAATGGGAGCGCTTTTCTGCGGAGTTACCAACTGTCCGATCTCATCGCTGTTCATCTGCTTTGAGCTCTTTGGCTTTAAAGGCATGCCATTCTACCTGCTGGCCGTTGCCCTCAGCTACACGTTCTCGGGGTACAGCAGCCTGTACAGCAGCCAGAAAATCATGTATTCTAAGTTCCATAACAAATATGTGAACAGGGATACGAAATGAAGAAATATCGCGAGGTGCTGACTGCATTTGCAGCCATTGCGCTGATCTACATAGTTTTCTATATTGTGGGGGTAGGATGCCCGATAAAGTTCCTTACGGGTATATCCTGTGCCGGTTGTGGCATGACCAGGGCATTCATAGCTCTTTTGCATCTGGATGTTGCATCGGCCTTCCACTATCATCCCTTGTTTCCGCTGGTTTTCGTGGCGGGGGCAATAGCTCTTTTCCGGAAAAGAATTCCCGGCAAATTATATAGGATTTCCTTGTTTACAATAACAGGTGTGTTTCTTATAATATACCTGTTGCGGCTTTTTGACGCTTCAGATACAGTGGTTGTATTCGAGCCGCGAAACGGCTTTATTTATCGGATTTTTGTTTTTATCAGGAGGATTTTGAGAAATGTTTTGTAGCCAATGTGGGGCGCAGATTGCAGAAGGTGAGAAATTCTGCTCAAACTGCGGAACACCGGTCGGCGCCGGTTCAGAGATAAAGGGATTTACATATAACGAGGAGGAGGCACGCCGTGCAGAGAACGCTGCTAATGGGGTTGATGCAAGTGCCGGTGCCGGGGCAGGCTTTAATGCCGGCGGTAACTCAGGCGACCAATATTACCACGCAGCTCCAGACGGTAGCATTCCGCTGAAGGCTGACAGAGAATTCTGGATTTATCTGCTTCTTTCATGGATTACCTGTGGAATCTACAGCCTGATCTTCATGTACGAGCTGATCAGGGACGTAAACACTGCCTGTGACGGCGACGGAGAGACAACCCCGGGACTTTTACAGCTGATCCTTCTTTCAATTGTTACCTGCGGCATTTACAGCTTTATCTGGCACTACAAGCTGGGGAACAGGCTTTCCAATAACTGCAAGAGATACGGCTACAACGTGTCCGAGGACGGCGTGACTGTGCTGCTGTGGATGATCTTCAGCTCATGGCTTTGCGGAATCGGTACCTACGTTGCCAAGTACATCATCATCTCTCTGACCAATAAAGTTTGCGAAGGATACAACAGAACAAACGATTTGACGTAATCTTTTTTTATTTATTATTAATGTATAAATTAGGAGCCCTCGCTCTTCCATAAAACCACTACATAATGTATAATGTTCGATGAGGAATAATACATTTTGTATGAAAACGATAATTATTTGTCGTTAAAGAAGTTTTGTTTTATAGGAGGGGTGAGGGTTTTTATGAAAAGATTATTAGCGACCTTACTTTGCGCAACTTTAGTTTTCTCCTCGGGTTTTTCAACAACGGTATACGCCGGGGAAAATGCTTCACTGGAGGCGAGCGTAGCAGCATCTGCTGACGAAGCCACAGCTGAGGATTCTTTTCAGGTCACTCTCGGAAGCGAGGACCAGTCACAACAGGTTCAGACCGAATCACAGGACTCATCAGAGGGAAAAGAGAATACGGACGAGGCGGACGGTTCATCCACCGGCGCTACAGATGCAGCTGACGAGGCTTCAACTGAAGGTTCCATCGATGAATCCGGCGACGCATCTTCAGAAGCATCTACAGATGCTTCTGCTGAAGAGATCAGCGACGCAGCAGCCGACGCTTCCAGCGAGATCGCCGAGGAAGAACTCATAGACGAAGACGCAGCAGATGCGGCTTCAACAGAGGCTTCTATAGTGGACAAGGAGCTTGAAGAGGATGAGCTTGGGGGATCGAAGCTTAAGAGCACAGCAGCAGACCCGGATTCATGCTTTGGGGTTGATGATGATGGTAAGCTTCTGCTTGATCCTAATTGCAGTTCTCTTCCTGACTATGCTGTAATCCCAAAAGAAGCAAAGATAATTCCTACTGGTATTTTTGATACAGAAAAGGCTTTTGGCATCATCTCTGTAAAGTTTGAGAATGGGAGCCAGTTGGAAGAAATCCAGGCAAATGCTTTTTATGGATGTGAGCTTAAGGAAATGGAGATTCCCGAAGGCGTAACTGAGATTAAGGCAGGAACTTTTGCTCAGTGTGACAGACTGACTTCAGTTACAGTGGAAGGCAATGGTCTTACATCTATTGCCAGCAATGCTTTTGAAAACACTGCATTAACATCATTCAGCGCTTCCAAGGTTACAAACGTAGGAGCAAATGCTTTTGCAGGATGTAAGTCCTTGAAGAGTGTTTCACTTCCTTCAATTGTGACCATTGGCACCGGAGCCTTTAATGGCTGTTCATCCCTTGCAGGCATGAACTTTCCAAGTACGATTGAAAGCATTGGAAGAGAGGCTTTTCTTGGTTGTGGTTTTGTTACACTTAACCTTTCAAAACTCTCCGGAACAGTCTCCTTTGGAGAGGGCTGCTTCCAGGAAAACAGTAAGCTTTCCAAAATAGAGGCATTTCCTGAGGGAATGGAGACTATTCCTAAGAGAATGTTCTACAGCTGCCCGAAGCTTGCCGAAGTATATATTGGAAATAGTATAACTACCATTGAGGTAAGTGCTTTTGAGAAGTGTACTGGACTTACGAAAGCTAATATTACAAATGCATATGTGATTAAAGCTAAGGCGTTTGCAACTTGTAACAGTCTTTCAATCATAGAGATAAAGCATAATAACCCCGGGGAGTTGGTTTCGATTGAAACCGATTCATTTCCTTCTAGGAACGGCGTAGTTGTTTATGGTTATGAACTCGAGGTTCAGAACTATGCTGAAAAGAAAGGATATACATTTAAATCTCTAAGAGAAGAGTATGAAGTTTCCTATGGGCTTAATATCAAGAATTCTGCTACGGTTAAATTATCGTCCTCTAAAGCAGCAGAGAACAGTAAAGTTATTGTTACTGTCACTCCTGCAAGCGGATATCTTGTTGAGAGCGTAACTTGTGCTACTAACCCCAAGGATGATCCTATCACCGTAAAGGAGGAGGAAAACACCAAAAGCTATCAGTCTTTCAGCTTTGTTATGACAAACTCCGCAGCAAAAGTTCGTGTAAATATGATTGCTAAGGCAGATGCCGTAAAAGGAGATATTGATTTCAATTTTGATGATGATTATACCATTCCAACCAGAGAGGGCAATAATGTAAAGATTGATATTGCCGGAAGAGAGTGCAAGCTGGTGATGCTGGCCGGAGATGAGGTAAAAGGAAGTTGGTTCTGGACCTTTACAAGTTCCAACCCAAAGGCAGCAACTGTTTCCGGGACCGGAGTTATAAGATCTTTGGCACAGGGTAATACAAACATTACTGTTGCAGCCAAGAGTGATCCAAACAAGAAGATTACTATCGCTTTGGAAGTACTTGCACCCGGTCAGATAAAGAAGGTTGAGCTGACTCCATTTAACGCAGCTGACCTAAAAAAGATTAGTGGAGAACTTGATGATCCTGAAATAATTGATGGAAAAGAAGTTCCTGTAATTCTGTTTAACAGAAATGTATTCAAAAATGGCACCAAGAGCTTTGATGTATCTATAAAAGCCAAAAACAAGGACAATGAAGTTTTGGCAGTTACATCAAAATGGGAGGTGGCTGACGGAGCAATTGCTTCAGTTGCAAGGTCTTCAAACACATTAGATACCAATACGGTAACCATTAAGAAGGGCGCTGCTGGCGAAACACTTGTTACAGTTTCAGTTCTTAATAAGGATGAGAAGGAAGCAAGCGCAGATAATATCGCAAGCTTTATCATAAGGATTGCTGATTTTACTCCAAGACTTAATTCCAGCAACATTACCGTAGACAGTAATTCTACTATTGGTACAGCTATTGATCTTGTAACAGTATATGGACATGAGGTAGACTTACACAGGCTTCATATTTGCACCAAGGCTAAAGATGGCACTTATCCTTATAGTACTGAACTTACTATAAAATGGGATGAATCCAGCAATAATTATAGAATTAAAAATATAAATCCAGATAAGCCTTTTGCAAAGACTTACAGTGGTGCATCACAACTTTATCTGGTAGGAGTAGACAGTAAGACCAATAAAGAATTTGATCCTATTCCTATTCCTAAGCTGACAGTTACAAACAAAGCGCTTAACCCGACAATCAAGGCAACAGGAAAGATTAACCTGTTTTACAATGCTTCGGCTTCAGCTGATTTATCTGGAAAGGTTACCGTAACGCAGTCTCTTTCAAATCTGGAGGTGGATGGAGAACCTTATCTGGTATCTGCTGAAAATTATAAAAAAGCAGGTTATGATCCCAAAACCGCAGCAGATTCTGGGGACACCTTTGCTAATAACTTTGCTGTAGCTAAAGTGAGCAACACAACCTTTGAAATCACCAGAACAGCCAATGATATGAAACCGCTCACTGGCAAGAAGACCACATCAGGATATATTTATATTTATTACAAAGGGTATCCTGCCCCTATTAAAAAAGCTATTACAGTTCCTGTATGTGATACAGCACCCGACTATGTGCTTAATCGTACGTCAGCTACTGCAAGTATTTGGATGACTAATCAAGAGTATGATCTTCAGCTGGTCGATAAGAAGACCAAAAAGAATGTGGTTTCTCTGGCAAATCTTGAGGATGACGGATTAGATCTTACAGCAGCTACTACAGAGGAATTGTTCGAAGATCTGGATGTTGCGTATGCAAAAGCAAATAATGTAATCAGGCTTAAAGTTAATGGTGAGCCTGCTAAAGGCAAGGCTGTAATTTATGTTAAGTCTTCCGACTGGTCAAGACCACTTAATTACACCTTTAACCTGGCAGTATCCGGAACTCTTCCGACTGTTAAGTTCAGTAATCCTTCAGTTACACTGAATAAGACTTATGCAAGCCAGGGATCAGAGACAACCGCCAATATCGTATCATCTGCTGTTGCTGAGTTTGCATCTGTTGATGGTTTTGTAGGCGGTACTGATGTTGAAAATACTATTGGCTATAAGGCTTCTGCTAAGCTGGAACCATATTATGCAGCATTAAGAGCAGCTATGGAAATTGTTAAGGTAGATCCTGGCGATCCTGATAGTCCTGCTAATATAATCAAGATAAAACTTCCGAATAGCGGTGATGTTGCCAAAGGCACATATACATTTACGGTAGAACCCAAGATTAAATATGAGAATTCTGATGCTGTTCTGGGCAAGGCAGTAAGCTTTAAGGTTGTTGTTACAGAGACTAAGCCTACGATTAAAGGTAATATGACATTTGCTCTCAATGCACATGATTCTCAGAACATTGGCGAAGAGGAAAAGGTTAATACCTATACAATAGGAAATCTTCCTACCGGAGTAACAGGGACATTTGATGCTTCCGATGTAGAAATTGTCAGAGCAGCAACTACCGGACCACAGTTTTCAGATCTTGCACAGATAGCCTTTGATGGTAATACTATCAAGGTTAATCTTGACTCGGCTAAAGAGAGTAATGTAAAGCTTTACAGAGGAAAGAGCTTCAAGTACAAGGTACATGGTTTGAAGGCGGTATGTGGAGCTGATAGCCCGGTTCTTCCTGATTTTACTATTACACTTCAGTTGGTTAATAAAGCCCCTACAGTTAAGGTGAAAACTACCGGAACAATAAATCCTGTTGATCCAACTTCCAGGGTTACTCTTACAGCAACCGTAGGAAATATTGCAAGTGAAGTAGGTGAAATGACTTACTATGAAATCGATAAGAATAATAGGAAGTGTAAGAATCCAGATACAGGATTGCTGTATTCTCCACACTTTACTATTACGAGGGATGGTAATAATAGCAATATTGCTTATATTTCAGCTAATCCCACAGATCTGGTTTCTACAAATACTACTTACAAGTTGGTAGTTCAGTATAAGGTTGCTTCTGCTAAGGAAGAGAGCAAGGCTATAAGTATTAATATCAACGTTACTCCTAAGCAGGTACTTCCTAAGATTGCAACTGATAAGACAGCAGCTACACTTTACGCTGGACAGGCAGCTGATAGCAGAGTCGTAAAGGTTAAGATCACCAAGAAAAATAACCAGAACGTAACAATGCTCGCGCCTACATTTGACAAGTCAGTTCCTGCAAAGGTACAAAAGGCATTTAGAATTGACAACTTTGATCCTGATACAGGAATAGTAACCCTTAAACTTGTAAATCCATCAGCTTTGGTACTTAATACTACCTACAACCTGACTTTCGTTACAAACTACGAGAATCAGGCACCGAATTCAACCGGAGCTAAGTTTAAATTAAAGGTTACAGTAAAGAAGTAAAACACAAAGCCCCCGATGCAAAGAGCGTCGGGGGTTTTTAGATGACATTTTTAGTTTCATTTTAAGAGCAAGCTTTTTCAGGCTCATTCAAACAGATACTTATACTTTCTCATTTGCTCAAGTAATATGTCTTTTACTCTATTTTTTGCTTCTGAAGAATATCCGTAAACAGTATCTAAAATGTTATTTACATCCTTGGTTGTGAAATTGAATCTGATACGGGTCCCATATATTTTTTCAGCAATTTCCAGCTGCTCATCAAAACTTTCGCAAAAAGTCTTGGGTGAAACAGTGCCCATCAGGTCATAGATGTTTCCGTCAAGCGGATAATCCATTGTGGTATCAGCCAAAAGAGATGCACCCTGATCAAAAATTGGACAAGTCCTATAGGATCCTTTCGAATCAAGGATTACAGCAATGTTATGGGAATGTCTGTCTTCATTCAGGAAGAAAGAATCTATTGCCAGGAGTTTGGTCATGTATTCGTCAAAACCTTTAATTCCGGTGATCTCCTGAGTCTTATTTACTAGAAAGCTTAATCGGTCTTCATGAGATGCAATGCCGTAGACCATTCTGTTAAGCCCATCTCCATAGGTGTTTTGGAACAATCTTTCCAATGTAATGAGCTGCTCTCCGGGATTAAGGAAACTCTTGCAGGAAACACCCATGTAAATCTGGGATTTGTATCGGATTTCTTCCTGCTCATAATGAACAAATTCATCTTCTTTAAGAGAGCTCTTTTCCAGAAGACTTGAAACCACATACTCTGACAGGCCTTCGTATCCTGTGTAGTCAGCCTTATACCATACATCATTCTTTTCCCATTTAAGCTGATTGCCCTTGGAAGATTTTCTCTTCTGTACTTTTTTGTCTTGTTCAAACAACTCAATCATATCAGCGATCTATCCTTATCCAAAAATCATCTTCTGCCATGCGCCCATCTGTCTTCTCTATTATCAGGAGCGGGTCGTAGAAAGGTATGTCCAGTTCTTTTAGCATGAGTTTCAGCTTATCTCTTTCCTCAGGGAAACATCTTGATCTGAGGAATTCCTCGTAGTCTGAAAAGGTTGGATGTTCGTTCCTGCCGAAGGCGCGGAAGATAAGGTTGTTAGTATAATTCTTTATCCGTACGCGCTGATTGATCGTATCGACATCGATGATGGTACATACAGTATCAAGATGGTAATACCACAACCTGAGGGGATAATTCTTTTCAGGTAGAGACAGATCTTCTGCAATTTCGGGATGCAACATGACAATCTGCGCCAAAAGAGTAATTGGACCGGTAATCTCCTTGTTTGACATTTCCCAGCGTTCCACTGTTGGTTTCGAGACATTGCAAAAAATGGCAAACTCCCGTTGTGTCATATTGAGCTTCGACCTGAGGAGCTTGATATCATCGGCCTTTATTGAGTTTGGTGTTATGAATTCTTTGTTTTTCATACTTATATTTAACCATTAAAATGATGGTTTGTAAACATGTATTTACCATCAAAATAATGGCAAAAAGATAACCCGGGACAATTACAAGTCCCGGGTTATTGAGCAATTATAATTATTTTGTGAGAGCATCGAGTTTTGCCTGGAGTTCGTCAATCATTAGCTGAACGGTGTTGCGATCAAGAATCTTAAGTTCTTCTGAAAACATATTCACCATCCTCTCCGTATTCAGACACATGTTATATAGGTCTTTATACATTGGCTCAAATTCCGGGTACTTTTGGACAAGCTCGATAATATATCCGGGCTCATCACATCCAAGAAATGTAAGCCACGCGTCAAGCTCAGTCTCTACACCATTATTATGGAGTTTCTCAAGGAAAATATCGACAGGAATAAAGATGTAATTCTGTAGCATATTCAAGGAAAGACCGGTGTTTGAGACAGTAGTAAACTTATGAACAAAAATGTCTTTATATTCTTTGAAGATGTCAGGACTTTTCTCCATAAAAACAATAGTATAGACAGGGGCGAGGTCTTTGTAGGAGAGCTCTTTTTTTCTTAAGTCTCTTACACGCTTGTATTGTCTAAGCAGAAGATCCGCCGAGTAACAGGAAGCTCTTTCGCCTGTAAATTTGTAGCCAATCTTCTGGACTTCCACGTTGGCAAATGTGCCGTCCTCAAGTTCCACTACTATGTCTGTGATTACCAGAGACATCTCATCTCCAAGGCGGGAATTATCGTTGGTCAGCTGCTGCTTAACTTTTACTTTTTTTCCAATTACGACATTTGCTTTGAAAAGATTACAGCATATTACTAATTACTGTGGATCAATACCTTTCTCTTCAAGTAAATTGCGAAGCCTTTGGATCTCAGCAGTTAGGCTTTGATTTTCACTTTCAAGGTTTTTGATTCTTTCTTCCCGGTGGGCCTGATAGCGCAGGAAATCATCACGTTCCCGGGCAACCTTACGTATGTTTTCGTCAGAGTTTGAGAGATACAATGATTCAACAGTAGAGGTCATATATTCATTATTGCTTGCTACCATTTTAAGTTCCTCCCAAGTCTTGGATTTGAAGAGACGTACCCAATCGCTTATGCCATAGGTGATATCCTCTTTTGTGGCGAGTTCTTCATGGTTTAATGATATCACAATGAGGTTGAATTTGTCAGTATAGCGGTGGTTGTCTTTGATGTTACGCATCTGGTAGGTTGCGCAAAATTCGGGATGATCTTCAAAAAGTGTAAAGTCAAGAAAACCGATTTGGTAGACAGGCTGAACCTTGAGGTAATCTTCTCCGCGATTAAGGTTATCGAAATCACGGCAAAGATAGGAAAGAGAACGGACTTCCCAGTTGCCGTAATTGTCCAGCTGCATTTCTACGTTGATTGAAGCACGATTGTTAAGGACCAGATGGATATCCATCCGGTATTCCTTATCCGAGATGCTCATACCGGGGATAACTGTATTGGTAATCTCCAAATCCGTGATGGTATCTGGCTGAAGGTGCAGAATAGAACTTATGAGTCCCTTAAGAGCGTACTTGTTTTGCTGGAAGACAATCCTAAACATGTAGTCGTTGGTCATGCCAACTTCTATTGGACCTGTTGCTTCCAGATAATGAGTGCTTGTGAATTCGTTTACAATAGTGTTATCTTCTTGCATTATATTTTCCTTCCGATGATTGTGTTTCTTGTTTATTAAGCTAGTTTAGTGGATCTTAGGGGCGAGGTGCCCTTGAAATAAAGATCTTTTTCTGCCGTTAGAAATCCGGCAACGAAAGGAAATATATCACATTGGCTAATCGAACGTCAAGCGAACAAGTTCTTAAGATTTCAAGGCATTTTCTTAAGAACTTGACGGTATTACGGCTTTTTAGAAAACAGGCATTAGCGTTCTTTGGGTTGCCTGCTGATAACTGTCATTTTCATGAAATGACTCATAAGTCTTTTTTCTCTTCCGGAGAGCCTGTGGTAGTTGTACACCAACTCTCTGTCGTCTATTGTTATCCACTTATTCAGCTGCTTTGGAGTCATATCTGAGCAGTTTGCGAGAAAATCCTTGTATAGCATATCGAGATTGTACTCGATATCTTCATCAGAAATAACATATTCAGCAGCTTTGATATCTTCATTGCGCTTGGCAGAACTTATTACGGACAGTCGAACCAGTTTGCCCAAGGACACTTTGTAGAAAGCGGAAAGCTTGTAGAGTGCGTCAGTGGGAGGAATCAGCCTGGCATTTTCATAATGTGAGTAGGTGGCACGCGTAATACCGAGATATTTAGCCAGATCGTCCTGTGTATATTCATGGCTGGAACGCAAAAGGCGCAGGTACTGCGAAAGAGGTGTGTCACTCATTTGCTATTGACCTCCGTTAAAAGGGGATTAGTGATTCTGTAGAACATGCTCAAGCATTTACGACATTTCCATATTATAGGATAGAGTTTTGAGCGCCCCAAAGCATAGAATAGATATGAATAGTACATTTTAAGAGTTAAAAGATATTTTAAGTATATTAATTCGCTTTTGCCAAAACAATATGCATGGAAAAAGCAAGAAAAATACTGGTAATAGTTAATAAAAGAACAGTAACTAAACCATTAAATATTTGTTAAATAGCACAAAAGACCTATACGATATTTTGAATATCAATTAGAATTAATGTACTCGCCGCTTTGGGTAAGGTATGCATTTTTTCAGCAGACTTACCGTGCTGGAAAGCGGCAAAAACGGACAACATAGCGTGAGCTAATGGAATTATGTGTTATGAAAGGAGAGCTTTATGAAGAGAAAGTCATTTAGCAGGCTGATGAGTTTAGCATTATCAGCTACTCTGGCGGTCACGTCAGCATTGACAGGCGGACCGGCTTTAGACGTTAAGGCTGCGTCAACAGCAAATAAGTTGACGTTTACTTTCCAAGGTGGGACCGGAACAGATGCTTTCCCTGAAGGAGCAACTGCGCCTACAAAGGATGAAGTGAATCTTGCTCCGCCAAAAGGCGCAGGGGCTTCTCTTGCAGGACTCTATAAGTTTGATCCTGGCCAGGAGTTGCATTTAGCCAGTTACTATGGAGAATATGATTACGATGAGCCTGAGTTTCAGTATTGGACGGAGTCAGACGGAATTTTTACGGAATTCACACCAATTTGTGGTGAGGATCTCTCCAATTATGTGACATCATCAGATGATGGGGAATCTTATAAGCCTCAGACAGGGTATTATATTCCTGAGTACGCTGATAGGGAATACTATACCTATCCTCAACTAATTGATAATAGCACTTTGAAGAAGTCAACTAATGTGAGTGGGACATGGACCATTGATGTTTCCCGTTGGGAGGACACAGAAGCTACTGGAGGTGGTTATTATTTCACTCGTAATGAACAAGGAGTTTATACTCAGGTATCTATTGAATACG
>DFGW01000019.1 GCA_002372465.1 Butyrivibrio sp. UBA3740 | reverse complement strand
TTACTGTTTATTTGTCAAGGTGCATAGAGCCATAAATCCGCTCCATTACTGCGTTTGCGGCTTATTCGCTTTTGTTTTAGCAGCGCCGCAACGAATATTACTATATCACTGCCCCATATCAATGTCAACAACTTTTTTCAAATTTTTTTAAAAAAATTTAAGTCTGCATAAATACTGGGATACACGACATTTATTGATACGAACAAATCCATTTTGTGGCAATATTTTTTATCTTTTGCGTCGGACAAAAAAGTGGTGCTCGGAAAGTTTCCGAACACCACTTAGGCTTATCATAGCTTATTTAAGATTAACGGTCTGATCCTTGCCCCTGATTGTAACTATCATCCCCAGGTTATCTATACGTCCCGCATCCTTCTCATCTATCTGGGTAAGTACCACTACGCTTTCATGCGCCCTTGAATCAATGGTTCCAGAGTAGGATGACAGGTCATTGGGTAAAAAAGTCACCGATGAGTATCCAAGGTTTTTGCCATTTAAAAGAATCTGGAACAGCAGATTTAAGGGTATCATATTTACAGACTTACTGCTGTCTGTGGCATTATAAAGATCCATACGAAGCACAAGAAGCTTTTTGCCCTTGTCGGCATTGACCACATAGCTCTTGGAGCTCTCCGGATAGGTGCTGGTCACCATATATCCCTGGTATGACAGGAAGATGTCGTCCATTATTTCCTTGGACTGATCAGAGGAAAGTGTAATAGCGTTAGGATCAGACGAAGTCTCGCTTTCCAAAGAAGCCTCCTGTCCCTCGACATTTTCTTCACCGATCTCTTCCCCTCCTTCAGTAACCTCAATGGACTCTTCTGTGGTATCTTCTCCCTCTGTCACTTCGGTGCTGACTGGCTCAGGCTCCGGTTCAGGCTGTGGCAACGGCGCAGGAGTAGTGGCCTGCTCAAGCGCCTCTTCCTCCTTGGCAGCCTTTTCAGCCTCCTTCTTCCTTTGCTTCTCCAGTTCAGCTGCATCTACGTAGATGAGTCTTTCCTGGCCATTATTGGAATAACGCATCAAAAGACCTGCTGCATATTCAACAGTCTGGTTGTACTGATCCTCTGTCAGCTCAGGCAGTTTCTCTCCGCAGCCTGTCAGTGCAAAAACAAGACAAACTGAAAGTATTATTCCAATACTCTTTTTTCTACCCATACATTCATCCTCATTTATGAGTAATCATTTGGTTTCCAGTTCGAAATAGAACTCAACACCATTATCATAATTTATTACACCATAGTCCTGATGCATGCCTTCCATAATGGCCTTAACAATAGACAGTCCGACTCCACTGCCTCCATATTCTCTGGTTCTGGCCTTGTCAACCTTATAAAACTTCTCCCAGATATGGCCTATGCTGTCCTCAGGAATTGGTTCACCTGTATTGAATACAGATACTCTTACATGGTTATCATTCAGAGTCAGTCTGATCTCAATTATCTTCTCTCCACTGATATGGTTGAGGGCATTGCTGTAGTAATTCATCAGAACTTCCTCAATCTTGAATTCATCACCCCATACAAATATCGGTGGATATTCGCCAAAGTTTACGGTAACGTCTTTTTGCTTTGCCAGCATACTTGCGGATTTGACGTAATTGCGCACCAGCTCAACTATATCAAAGCGCTCCATGTTCGCGCTGTCATTGCCAAACTCAAGCTGATTTAATGTAAGGAGCTTCTTTACCATGATATTCATCTTGGACGATTCGTCCATTATAACCTCACAGTAAAAATTTCTGCTCTCTTCATCGTCATTTATGCCTTCCTTAAGACCCTCTGCATAGCCCTGGATAAGCGCGATTGGAGTCTTAAGCTCATGGGATACGTTGGATAAAAACTCCTTTCGCATCTCATCGATTTCTTCCTTGCGGGCAATATCTTTTTTCAGTGCTATGTTGGCGCTCTTAAGCTCCTTGATGTTCTTCTCAAGGGTTTCAGAAAGCTCATTCATGTTCTGGCCAAGGATATCAAGCTCGTTCTTATACTCATTTTCAGCCACGTATTTGGCTTCAAAGTTGAGCTTTTTCATCTCATCAGAGATCTGCGTCAGCTTTTCGATAGGATCCGTAACCTTTTTACAAATGTACAGGATAAGAACAGAGCCTACAACAATGGCTATAATAGCAACATAAACCATGAAAGTATTGGAGATGGTAACATTGTCTTTGATACTCTCCATGGTTGCCCTGACAAGGACCAGGTTCCCATTTCCCACTATGCCCCACATTTCCATGTATTGTCTTCCGGTTCCCCGATCCACGTCTACCTGAAGTGTGTAGTCATCTCCGTAATCTATTACTGTTCTGTCTGCTATAACCCTGTCATCAGAGGAAGGGTTGATCATATTCTCCCAGAGTATCTTAGCCAAAAGCTCCGGATTATTACTGGATGTCTTGACGGTCTTTGAATCCGCGTCAAGTACGATTATCTCGATGTCGTATCTCTCGCAGATATGACTGATTTCCTCGTCAAACTCCTCAGAAGCAATATCTCCGTTTCCTATAGCCTGAGCAATACTTCTGTAAGCAGCTATAATAGCCTCTTTCTTGTTCTTTATATAAAACCTCTCCATAAATACAAGATTTACAAAGAGGCTTATTACAAAAGTACCCACCATTATAGTGATGAACATTAAACTGATCTCAAACCTGATGGAGTGGATCTTATCATTGTTTTTCAAAGTCTTCACTCCTCAAACTTATATCCCATTCCCC
>DFGW01000256.1 GCA_002372465.1 Butyrivibrio sp. UBA3740 | reverse complement strand
GCCTTACCAGCCTTGAACTTAGGTGCTACAGATGCAGGAATCTTGATAGCTGCGCCAGTCTGAGGATTCTTACCTGTTCTAGCTGCTCTCTTAGTTGTCTCAAATGTTCCGAAACCAACGAGCTGAACTTTGCCCTTCTTCTTAAGCTCCTTTGTTACTGTGTCTGTGAAAGCGTTCAGTGCTGCAGCCGCATCCTTCTTGGAAAGTCCAGCGTCCTTTGCGATTGCATCGATAAGTTCTGTCTTATTCATTTGGTTTTCCTCCGAAAAGAATTTTTTTACTACATTGCCTATTTTACTACACTTTATGTACCATAACAAGTTTTTATCCAGTATTTAATTGATTTTCTGAGTTTTTTTCTCTGAAAAAACCCTAAAATTGCTGTAAATTATCAAAGAATATCCTGGAATCCGGGTCTGTAGAGGTGTCTCGGAATACCATCAACCATGATAGGTCCTACATCACCCTGGATAAGAGGTCTTACATAAGTAATGAACTCCTGTGTTACATATGTGCCATCCTTATTGATCCACTCTCTCGGAACGGTACGCTCATCGTTAGCAATCTTGTGAACGTCCTTAACCTCTGTTCCTGCCTGATAAGGATCATCTGAAAGTCTCTCGATAACAACCATCTTGCCGCTATCGCCTTCGTCAGCTGCCTTCATGGCTGCACCACCAACCTCATAGGCCTCAAGGATATCTACACGGGAAGCACAGTGGCTTGCTGCTCTCTGAAGAGTTGAAAGCTCGATAGGACGAGTCTTGCATCCGCACTCCTTAGCAACAACATCGCACAGATATCTTGCTGTACCTGTGAGCTGCTTGTGTCCAAATGCGTCTACGTACTCAATGCTGCTTCCAAGTTCACTGATGTACTTGCCGTCCTTGGTTCTGATACCCTCGGAGACTGCAACTACTACAGAAGCCTTGCTCTTGAGAAGTGATTTGATCTTCTTGAGGAATGCGTCCATATCAAATGGAAGCTCAGGAAGGTAGATAGCATCAGGTCCGTCACAGTCCTCACCCTTTGCAAGAGCTGTAGCACCTGTAAGCCATCCGGCGTTACGTCCCATAACCTCAACGATGATAACCTGTCCACTGGTTGTCTCCAATGACCAGCTGTCTCTGATGATCTCTTTTACTGATGTTCCGATATACTTAGCTGCTGAGCCGTATCCCGGTGTATGGTCTGTAAGAGCCAGGTCGTTGTCGATTGTCTTAGGGCATCCTACAAATCTGATGGCTGAGCCTGAAATAATAGCGTAATCGGAAAGCTTTTTGATGGTATCCATTGAATCGTTACCACCGATATAGATGAAGCAGTCGATTTCAAGCTTGTCAAGAATCTCAAAGATCTTCTCATAAACGTCTTTGTTCTCAAAGATCTCAGGCAGTTTGTATCTGCAGGATCCAAGATAAGCTGAAGGAGTTCTCTTAAGGAGCTCGATATCAAGGCCGGACTGAATGTGATCTGAAAGATCAACATATCTTCCTTCCATAAGTCCCTGTACACCATGGATCATACCGTAAACCTTCTTGTATCCACGGTCGATGGCAGTTCTGTAAACGCCTGCCAGAGACGAGTTGATAGCAGCGGTAGGACCTCCAGACTGTCCCACAATTACATTTCGTTTTACCTTGTGAAGCATTTTACTAAATTCCCCTTTCAAAAATTTATTAAAACGTTTTCGTAACCCATACAAAGTATTATAAGCGATAATTACTTCAATTTAAAGTCTAAAACCACAGGATTATGATCGCTGGAAACAAAATCCAGATCGTCTGTGAATACCTTCTCTACCTCAATCCCCTCAGATACCACAAATCCGTCAATGACATAAAGCTGGAAGTCCTTTGGATCATGGCTTTCAGCTGTGGCGTAAGGCCTGTCCAGGGACCTTGCTGATGGAACCGAAGGATCCGCCAGAAACTCAAGTCTTTCATCAAACTCATCCACTTCAATGCTGCCCGGGAGCCATATATCTCCATCCAAAAATGGATAGGCACTTACGTCTATGTTGGAAAAATACTGATTAAAGTCTCCCACTGCTATTACATAATTGCCTTTATCCAGCTCCTGCCTGAGCACCTCTTTTAACACCTTGGTCTGGGCAATCTTACCTTCGCCGTCATCATATGCCTCAAGGTGCAGGTTGAAGATGACCAGTTCCTTGTCGGTACCCTCAACAGGTAGCCTTACCTGATGAAGACATCTTTTTAAATTAATGATCCGAAGAGGCCACTTAAAGGGACATGGAAGTGAGAGTCTCTCGGCACTTGTAAGTTCATAATCAGTGAAAAAAGCCAGTCCTGCTTCAACTTTACCGATGGGAGGAACAGGAAGCGGAACAAAGGAAACCTTATAGTTGATGGCATAGGAAAAAGCCCCGTCAAAAATACTGAGATTACTGTGTCTTATAAAATACTCTGCCTCATCTATAAAGGAGGATCTTGCAGAATTCCGGTCTATTTCCTGAAGACACAGGATATCGGGGTCAAACTTTTCAAAGGCCTCAATATCTTTGTTCAGGTTGAACTTCACTCTCTCTTCGTCGGCAGTATTTACCATCTTACCGCCATCCATGAAAAAGTCCGCATTATCCCCCAGGGCTCCGTAGCCAAGATTCCAGGTCATCATCCTAATGCTCGCATCCTTTTTGACCATATTGTGACCTTCCCCCTCTATTCCCAAGGCTTCCACAGGTCTTGGATTAAACTCATCCACGGACAGATAGCCAAAGACACTAAGCGCAACCAGAAGTATCATTATCAGTGCCACCAAAGCTGCTTGTAAAACTTTTTTCATAGGATCTCCCAAAACTGTGCCCTGTCGGACACATAGCAAAATAGTAATAAATTGGAAATGCGGAACAATTTCCTATCAAACAAAAACAGGGAGCCTCTTAAAAGAAGCTCCCATCCATGATTAATTTGATTAAAAATCTTCCTCGTCGAAAGCGAGCTTCATTCCTTTTGCTTTTCCAATGTTGAAAGCAATAGAAATCAGTGTAATTACAACAACACTTCCGATAACGCATCCGATAAGAAGACGTCTCTTATTGCTATCAAGCCCGTCCCAGAACTCTACTGCAGTATCAATCTTGTCCTTGGCGAAGCTGATTGCATCATCAAAAATATTCATTATATCCATTGTAATGCCCCCTTTGAAAATAATCCTACATATTGTAGATGAAACCACTTATACCCTACTAATTATTGTACCTCTTTGCATGTCGTTCCTCAAGCTTTTTTATTATAAAATCGCGCCAGGTAAAGTCCAAAATGGCAGCTGCAGGGATTGCAATAAGGATACCCATGACGCCGAATAACCTGCCTCCAAGAACGATGAAAATAAGGATCATCAGGCCTGATACTCCAAGGCTGTCACCAAAGAGCTTGGGCTTTAAGATATATCCATCCACAGTCTGAAGGATGATGGTGAAGATCAAAAACCAGAGGGCGAACCAGGGATTGATCAAAACCAGGATAAAGCCTCCTATCACAGCTCCTATTATGGGTCCAAAGGTCGGTATCATATTGGTAACGCCAACAATAACAGATATCAGCGCTGCATAGGGCATTCCGAGGATCAGCATGAAAAAGAAGTTAATAACTCCCACTATGATGCCATCGATCAGGTCCACACTGATGTACTTGATGATGATGTCATTACATCTGCTAAGGTAGGTAGTTGTGGCATCAAACCTTTCTTTGCTCATAAGCAGCTGAACGAATCCGCTAAGACGTGGCATGATGCGCTTCTTGCCAAGAAGGAAGTATATAGCCAGGATAAATGCCAAAAGCAGATCCACAAAGCCTTTTCCTATGTTGGAAGTGGTACCCACCAGATTCCCCATATTGGAGGAGAAGTACTCTTCAATCTTATCAACTAAGGATGCACCAAGATTTATCAAGGTAGATGAATCAATGGAGAGCCCCAAAATAGTTGGTCCCGATGCTCCGTTAGCTGCCTTCACCAAAAAGTCCTCAAGGGCATCCAGATACCCGTCCATATTTCCCATCAGGGTTGCGATACTCTGACCAAGCTGAGGAATCATGGCCACAAACAAAAGAACTATCACAAGCAATATGGTTATCAGGGCAAGCCCCACAGATAATGTCCACTTTATGCCCTCTTTCTTCACCTTGGAAAAGAGCTTTTCCTCATAAAAATTGGACAGCGGATTAAACACATAAGCAATGATGATGGCTATGATCACCGGCTTTAGAAAAGCAAAAAAATTAGCGATCCCCTTCGAAATATCCCCCAAATGCGCCAGGATCGTGTACAGGATCACAGCCGAACAGGTTGCAATGGTGTACGAAAACCATTTTTTTCTAAAAATCTTACCGTTAAACTTCATGGATCAAACACTCTCCTCTCAGCCAAATTCATTATATTTTTTAGGCTTCCTAAGCCTTTGTGTGCTTTTCTTTTTAACCTTCTTCTTTATTATCTTCTGATGATGGTCATCATACAAGACCTTTACTGCAGGATGGAAAAATCTGTTGATAAAAGCCCCGATCATGAAGATATAAATACATACATAGAACCAGACCATCATGATAAGAAGTGTTGCCAGGCTTCCGTAGACAGTGAAATGCCCTGACAGATCCACATACAGTGAAAAGAGCCATGAAAAGAGATACCAGACCACGGCAGAAAAAACTGCCCCGGGAAGCTGATAGATAAAGGTCATCTTTGCACTGGGAACATAGGTGTAGATAAGGGCAAAAGCAAAGGTGGCAACGGCTATTACCACAAGAAATCTGAAGTATGAAGACAGGGAGTATATATACATTATCTTGGGGAAATGGCTTATGGCAACCGATCT
>DFGW01000130.1 GCA_002372465.1 Butyrivibrio sp. UBA3740 | reverse complement strand
CTGATTTTATCAGCAATATCCTTTGAATCATCCAACAATTCCTTTTCATCTAAAACTTCATCTTCGATTTCTTCAGAAGGTTCAATTAATAATTCTTCATCTTCCAATTCTGAATCATCTGTAGTTTCACTGGAGACTTCTTCTTTTTCCTCAAGCTCAGGCTCTTCTGAAGTATCCACCTCATCATCTTCAGGCATGCCTTGCGAAGCCTTCTCCTCTTCGGTCTTGGAAGAATTCCCTGTTGCAGCCCCGTTTCCTGTCTCAGTTCCGTTTTCTGTATCCGATTCATTGTCCTCATCAAAAAAGATGATAGTATCATCATCAACACTACCGGCGTATGATGTCATTGTCCCTGCATTGGAAGCCATTATTGAAATTGCCATAAGTGCTGCTATTACTCGTTTCTTTAACATCTATATTTCCTCCTGAAATACAAAATCACTAAAAAGCGTCTAATTTTATCATCTGAAATAGAATTTGTCTTTATAAAAATTATATAAACTTTTCGTGAAAAATCTATAATTATTAGACGCAGAATTGTGTAATATAATTTCAACACATAGGCGTCTGACTTCTTTACACAGACATCATTTTATGGTAAATTAACCTCTGCTGATTGTTCTGATCAGCATCGTGCTTTGTTCATGCACATTCTAATGGATTTTCTAAAGGCAATTCAGCCTAAGTGATTCCTTTAGCACAAGTATTTAATTAACGGGAGGATTATTAACTATTGTCAGAAATTGAAAATGAGAATTACAAAGACACTGTCTTTAGGATGTTATTCAACAATAAGCGGGAGTTGCTTAAGTTGTATAATGCCCTTAACAGTACTACCTACGAAAACGAAGACGATGTCATCATCAACACTATCGGAGAGAGCACATTTATGAAGGTGAAAAACGATATATCCTTCATTCTGGATTATGAACTAAACCTCTTCGAACACCAATCGACGCCTTGTTCAAACATGCCTCTTAGAGATCTTTTCTATGTGGCAACTTTACTGAAAACCATAACCTCTGAAGAAGATGTATACAGCAGTAAGCCGATTAAAATCCCGGCTCCGAGATTTTATGTCTTTTACAATGGGACTGTCCCCATGGGTGACAGGGAGGTCTATCGTCTTTCAGAACAGTTCGAAAAAGGTGTAAAGGATCCTGATCTTGAACTTATTGTTACTGCACTGAACATTAACAAAGGCCATAACTGCGAGATAATGGAAGCATGTGAAACCTTAAAACATTATTCCAATTTTGTTTCACTTGTGAGACAATATATTAGAGAGATACCAAAAGAAACAGCGGATAAAAAGGCTGCTGTAAAAGCTGCAATTTCAAAAGCTATTGACAAGTGCATTTCCGAAGGCGTTTTGGCTGATTTCTTTAATCAGCACCGGGCGAAAGTATTGGAGGCTTGTATGTGGGATTACAACGAACAGCTTCATGAAAAGACAATTAAAAAGGAAAGCTTTGAAGATGGATTTGATAGTGGCTTCGATAAAGCAAAGCTCACTATCTTCAACAACCTGCTGGACAAGGGCTTTTCTGAATCTGAAGCCAGGGAACTTACCAGCGTTTCCAAGGAGAAGCTTGAGAAAATATCTATGTAATATGAGCATTAGAGATTGGGAGTCAAGGAGAATCATCTCCTTTGACACCCATTATTATGCATAAACAAAACAGTATATTGATCAGTCTGTAACTAAGATTCCATCCTTGTAGGCACCCTTCCAGACATCCTCGTTATTCACCTGTGAGGCAACGATTTTAAAGGTTATGAGCCGGCAGCCCGTGTAATCACCTATTCCTTCAACCCTGAGGGTAGCTGTGCCTTTTCTGGTGTTGTTGTAGTAACCGGTGATGACAAAGTCTTTTCCCTCTTCCAAATTAGTGACAATCTTATTCTTGCCTGAACCGGTAGTGTAAGTCATGTACAGGTCATTGATCTCAACAGGTTTTCCTGTATACATCCTGTTTTCAATCTTTCTGACAGCTGCCTTGGAGATATCTCTTAGCTCCCTGGTTACCCTGTAGTAAACTTTAGCCTGTCCGGTGTAGTTCTTTTCAGTTGCCTTAATGGTAACTATGATTATGGTACCTGCCCTGAGCACTTCTTTACTTCCAATTGCTGCGCCGGAAGCTTTGGCAAAGGTCAGTGTATAATCAGTCTTCTCCTTTAAGAGCTTGCCGTTTACATCATAGATGACAGGCTTTGAATAGTAGTAGCTTCCTTTTCTGCCTGCATTTGCTGCGATATCCTTACAGCTTATGGGAAGTGATGAAAGATTCCTTTTGTTTATGCCGAAGGTAACAGGAAGGCTCTTTCCTTTGAAATTGCCCTTTCCTGTGATTGTTAGGGAAGGCTCTTTGGCAGAAATAGCGCTCTTGTTGTTAGCGTACTTAACAGTGTAATCGACTCCTTCCCTGAGAGTCCATTTCTTTCCTGTCCCATCAGTAAATGTCACAAGGGGAGACGGTGTTACCCCGCCCTGGGTGTAGGTCACAGCATCAGGGCTATCTATATCAATTGTTCCCGTTTCTACCGCATCAGCAACAGAAAGCGCACTTATCTTGTACCTGGCAGTCAGTTTTCCTGTATAACCCATGGATGCATTTCCTATCACTGTAATCGTGACAGTACCAGGCTTCGTGGTGTCAGAACTGTAAGAAACACTATAGAAATCGCTATCAATCTCTTCGCCTGTTCCCTTCTTTCCTGTAAACACACTGATCTCAGGGGTCTGCGAAATCCCGTTGTAGATAAATTCCTTTTGGCTAAGTACCAGACTTCCCAGCTTGTTTCCTGTTATATTAAAGGACACCTTCTTGACACCAACATACGGCCCCTCATTCGCAGGTGTAATGACAAGCGTTCCCTTGCCTACTGCAGCTGCGTTCTCAAGACTTAGTGAATACTCTGGAGGATTCACCGGCTCTTTTTTATAGGTAAGACTGACGGCTCCCTTAATAGCTTCTCTCTCTTCTTCTGAGTCTATCTCATCAAAGGTGTAGGACTTCTTAAGCCCTGTCACAGTCACTTTGCTGATATTGGGAGATGCGCTGTCTTTTACATAAAACTCTTTTGAAAAAGAATTCTCGTAGTTGCCCTTACCTGTCACTGTAACATTAGCTGTTCCGGAAGTGGTGATCACCTCATAGTCCAAGGTGTAATCCTTGTTAAGCTTAAGAACTTTACCATTGCATGTCACAGTCACAGCCGGTTTGACAGGCTTACCCCTATTGACAGTTCCAATTGCTACCTCCACATCGCTTTCTTTAAGTCCTAAAGGGCTTATTGTAAAATTCTTAAAGGCTTTACCTGCAAAGCTGCCCTTTCCCTGAACAATAGCTGTAGCAGTTCCTGCATTGACATTATTCTTGTAGGAGATACTGTAATCTGTTCCGACTCTTAAAAGAGTATTGCCATAATATACCTTAAACTGTGGTGTCTGCTTCGCTCCGGTATAAGGAAGCGAAGCCGCAAAATCCGCCAGCCATATTCCATCAGGAACTTCAAAAGATTCATCCACAACACCTGTATCATTGCTTAAGTCGGAAGAAAAAACAGTAACTTCACATGAAGCGGAAAGCTCACTGTCTTCTATCCTGGCAGTGATAGTGGTCTTACCAGGTCTGACGGCAGTAACCCTGCCTTCACTTACGATGGCGATATCTTCGTTGGTGCTCTCCCAGATCAGGTTTGCATCCTGCACCTGAGGGTTTATGATAGCTTTTATAGTCCCGGTCTTTCCCTCTTCCAGCTGAAGTCTGTCATAGCTAAGGGAAAGCGTAGATGGAATAATTTTCTCCCAATTAGCCACAAGCATCTGATCTTCCGGTACAGGTAAAACAGTATCAGCGCTCACAAGTGCATCCGGTTCACCCGCAGCACACCACCCAAGAAAGCGAAAGCCCTCCCTCTTGGGAACAGGCAGTTCTCCATAAGGCTTTCCGTTAAAAAGAACTGTCTTTTCTGTCACATCAACCTCTCCCCCTGCAGGGTCAAAAGTCAGCTTGTATTCTATGTAATCCCAGACAGCATATAGCTTAAGGCTTTTGCTTACTATTGTGTATTCGTCCCCCGGAGCATAAGCTGTACCGGTCCCGTTTGCCCTGGTGTTCCACTCTTTATGATAAAAGCCTGCTTTGGTAAAGGAGCATTCAGGAAGAATTATAGTATCACCTATCTCGGAGACAGTAGGCTCCATCTCACCTGTTCCGCCGTTTGCTTCGAAGCTTACAATACCCTCCCTGGATTCATTGGGATAATAATCATACCAGAAGTTGAGATCAACAGTTGCATTTCCCATCAGCTTATTACCCTTGGTTCCAAATCCTGTAAAGGCATCTGTGAACTGCCAGCAATTAAGCCTTCCTCCAAAATCAGTTGAATAAACTCCGCCGCTTGCAGAAGGCCAATGTGCCATCCAGATATAGTTCTCTGATTCTATATCAGAGAAATTCATATCGCTTGAGAACATGCTCTTGTTGGCATAGATACCGGCCCGATATCCCCTTTCTCTGATCCTGGCACAAAAGGCGTTTACTATGGCAGTATGCTGGGCATCACTCAGACCAGCCGCCCTTAATCTGCCGGGATTTCCGGTATACTCATAATCAATTATGATAGGCAGATCCACAAGGCTTATATTACTACCTGTCAGTTCCAGACAGTAATCAGCTTCCGCCCTGGCTTCATCCTCAGTTATGGCCTGGGAGAAAAAGTATACTCCGGTCTTAAGCCCCGCGTTATGGGCATTTTTCAGATTACCTGTAAAGGTCCCATCGGGATTTAAAGAGCCGCTGGCACCATAGCCCCTGAATCCGGCTCTGATGAAGGCAAAATCAACATTGTAGTCATTCTTTAGTTTTCTCCAGTTATCCAGTGAAATGCTCCCCTGATACTTGGAAACGTCCAGTCCGTATCTCACCTGAACTCTGTCTTCATCCCTGGTGGTCTTATAACACTTTGGATAACTGTACTTCTTTCCTGTGATGGGACAGGTAAAAGGGTCGGTATATCCATCCTGAGACGAAGAAAGTAGCATACTCTCCGTGATGTCTTCACTAAGCCCAATCTCTTCTCTATCGGTCTCAACAAAGTATTTCCAAAACTCCGGGTCCTCAGGATCATAGGTCCAAAGCTGTCCATTATCATCAACATATTCAAATAGCCCATCGTCATTTACAGAAAGGCCATGCTCATTTAGCCACTCCTCAGTAAAAAGAGAATCCCATTCAGAATCCTCTTTTGCTTTCTCTGAAGGCTCTTTTGCTATTTCTCCCAAATCCTCTTGCAGGGTATCTTCAGAGATTTCAACGCCTTCCACGGATTCTTCTGAAGGAGTCTCTTCACCCTCAGGGTTTTCCTCTTCCAAATCTTCGTCGGAAGCATCAGACACCTCGGACTCCTGGTCTATGCTGCTTCCATCGGCAGAATTGTATTGAGAATCCTCCTGCCCTTCCCCGCTGTTACTCTGGCCCTCAGGATTCTCCTGTCTATCAGCGCTTTCGCCGATAGCAGCTTCATCCTCCACAGTATTTTCAGCTTCTACACCCGAAGAATCTGTCTGTATGCTTTCCCCTAAAACAGAAATATCCTCAAGCTCTGCGGCCTGAACCGGCAGACTTGAGGCTATCATCATCATACTTAAAATAAGAGCCAATATCCTCTTTTTCATATTTCCTCCAAAAGCCTCTTATCACAATCTTAAATGTATTGTATCAGATCAGCTCATATTTTTTCATGGCATTCCAGATGCCGTCCTCCAAAAGAGGCGTTGTGACGTAGTCCGAAAGTTCTTTTACCCTGTCGGTGGCATTACCCATTGCCACTGAAACAGCGGCTGTTTCAAGCATCTCCTTGTCGTTAATGCTGTCACCAAAGGCCATGGTATCTGAAATATCCTCGTCAAGAAGCTCACAGACCTCCAGAATTCCTCTTCCCTTATTATAACCCTTTGGCACCATCTCTACGATGTGCTCATTGTGTAGCATGTAGTCATAAAGGTCAGAGAGTTCCTCAAAGCACTCATCTCTTGTAGGGCTTCCACATTCGCAGGAGAGCTTGTTGATGGTCCAGTTGCCCCAGTTGTCGGTGATAGAAAGGAGCTTATCTCCCATCTCCTTCATGACCTTCTCGCCGTACATATCGCCTTCAAACTCATGCCTGTCCATGTAAAGGTACTCAGGTCCCTCCAGTATGGTCCTGAACCCATGGCGCCTTACAGATTCCATTGTCCTTATGCACTCTTCCTGCTCCATGAGCTTGTTATAAAGCACCTTCCCGTCATATTCGATCATGCATCCGCAGGCGGATACAATTCCGTCAAAGCCGATGCCTAAAAGGTCCTTATTGTAAACAAAAGCCCTGGATCTTCCGGTGTTTATAAAGCACTTGTGCCCCTTTTCCTGAGCCAGTTTGATCGCCTTTTTCGTGCTGTCGGGAATATAGTTCCTGTAGTCCCATAAAGTTCCGTCTATATCAAAAAATAAAAGCATTCTTTCATCCTTTCATAGGACTTCTCATCCCTTACTGCAAATCTGTAAAAGCCCTCTGAAAGGCCCTCAAAACCGCTGCAGTCCCTGATAAGAATTCCATTACTCAAAAAGAAATCATACAGCCTTTTACCGCTCTTAACAAGGATGAAATTAGTGTCGGAGGGATAAAATGTTATTATCGATTCTTCAAATGCCCCTGATGCCGGTTCTCCAAGGTCCTTGACCATCTGATTTCTGAGGTACTTTACATATTCCTTAGATCTGTCCACATAATCGGTATTTACTATTGTTTCTGCGCATGCTTCTCCTGCTCTTTGTGCCATCACTGACATGTTCCATTCGGGCAAAAGAGCTTTCAGCGCCTCTATTCGCTCCTTCGCTGCAAGAGCGTATCCAACTCTCACCCCGGGGATTGAAAATAGCTTTGTATAGGCATTAACGATAAAGAGGTTGTCGCATAAGTCCAGGTACTTAGCAGCGCCAAAAGCGCCACCAGATGGTACCGGAAATTCATTTCCTTTTGTTCCTGATCCAATAGTCAGCGAAGAAAGGTGCAAAAAGCATTCATCAATTAATACCGCTGTTCCTGTCTCGTTGCATTTTCTGATAATTCTTTCAAGCAGCTCTCCTTCTATCAGCCTTCCAGTGGGATTGTTGGGATTTCCAAGGATAACCATATCTATGGAATCATCAATATAGTCCGTAAAATCATCCTGAAGTTCAAAGTTCTTTTCCTCGCTAAGGAAATACTTAGCCACTTCGATATCACTTAAGGCTTTTATCCCATGATAATACCCATAAAAACATGGTACAGCCATAAGGACCTTTTTAGGATTAATGAGCCTTATAATAGCCATGATAAGCTCTGACGCACCGTTGCCACCGATGACATTTTCAGCTGTCAGATAGTCAGAGCCTGATAGCTTATTCTCAGCCATGGCTACCTTTTCCCTAAACGCCTTCTGTTCTATATCAGGGTATTCACAGATATGAAGAGACGCTTCCTGTATCTTCTCCATGACCTTATCAGGGCATGGATATGGATTAAGGTTCACTGAAAAATCCAATTCTATATTCTTGTCATAGATTTCGCCTCCGTGGATCAATGTTTTTTCTCCTATCTTTAAATCGCAGTTTCCTCTCATGTTAATCGCATTTTTGTCATTCATTATAAACTCTGCCATCATGACCTTTTCAATATATGGACGCAAAGGCATGATAAGGAAGAATCAAAGCATGCCTTCAGCTCCCTATATCAAAAAAGACATGCTTTCATTTGTTCACTTTAGTCCCTGCCGGCATAACCTTTTTAATATACGATCAAAAAGGCATGATAAGTGAAATCTAAAATCATGCCCTTGACTCCCTATATCAAAAAAGACATGCTTTCATTTGCTCACTTTAGTTTCTGCCGGCATGACCTTTTTAAT
>DFGW01000131.1 GCA_002372465.1 Butyrivibrio sp. UBA3740 | reverse complement strand
TCACTTCCTTGAAATGAGCGGCGGAGATATCAATCCCACAGAGCTGGTGGCTTCAATCATCAATCAGAAAGTTACTATTGTTGAAGGAATTCGTTACGCCCAGGAAATAATAAAGGGCTCAATGTCCATGCTGGTAATGACCACCGAGGGCATCTATGCAGCCAGAGACCGCTTTGGCAGAACCCCTGTTGAAATCGGCCACAAGGATGAGGGCTACTGCGTATGTTTTGAGAGCTTCTCATATTTGAACCTTGGCTATGATCCCTACAAGGAGCTTGGGCCAGGAGAAATTGCCTATATCACACCTGAGAGCGTTGAGATTGTAGCACCGCCCTTTGATGAGATGCGTATCTGCACATTCCTTTGGATCTACTACGGATTCCCTGCTTCAACCTACGAGGGCCTTAGCGTTGAGAAAATGAGATATGCCTGCGGCGGAAAGCTTGCCCAGCGCGACCTGCAAAGAGGACTTCACCCTGACCTGGTTGCAGGTGTTCCGGATTCCGGAGTTGCCCACGCCATCGGCTATTCCAACACTTCAGGAATCCCCTATTCGAGACCATTTGTTAAATACACACCAACCTGGCCAAGATCTTTTATGCCTACATTGCAGTCAAGGCGTGATCTTATCGCCAAGATGAAACTTCTTCCCGTTAATCAGCTCATCAACAACAAGAGCCTTCTTCTTATCGACGATTCAATCGTAAGAGGAACACAGCTTCGTGAAACCACGGAATTTTTATACAGGAGCGGAGCAAAAGAGGTACACATAAGACCTGCATGTCCTCCGCTTATTTATGGATGTAAGTACCTTAACTTCTCACGTTCCAACACCGAAATGGAGCTTATAACAAGGAGAGTTATCGAAAAGCTTGAGGGCTATCCAAGTCCTAATGAGGAAACAGTAAGAAAGTACACCGATCCCGACTCACCACAGTACGAGGCAATGCTTGAAGAGATCAGGAAAGAGCTCAACTTCACATCCCTTCACTACCACCGTCTGGATGACATGATTGAGGCTATCCCGCTTGAACCCTGCAAGCTCTGCACCTACTGCTGGAGCGGAAAAGAATAAAGGAAAAATAAGCCCTGACACCATCTTAACGGGAAAAATCACTATTTGGATGGTGTAAAAACCATCTTTAATACCATCCAAATCTCAAAAAAAGCTGTTGCGATGGTGTTAGATGTAACGATTTTGGCTGAATTTACCTCAAAAAAGCAAAAATGACACCATCCAAATGCCCCAAAAAGCAATTCGGATGGTGTTTTTTACATTTCACAATGCTCCTAACGCTTTGTTGCACCCGATGGTGGCGTAATCCCCTGTACCTACGTCCTATTTCCAGCCCCGCTTACAGACCTATATGCGTAAACAAGTTCTGTGTCAAGAGACAGTACGCTGGGCGCTGCTCCTCAAGCGCCCGGGCAGCCCTTGGCGCAGGACTTGTTTGCGCTACAATGCGGACAAGGCGGGGAAGAATAGTGCGTACATTTCCTCTATACCTCTTCCTGCTCTTTCGGCAACAAAAAAAGAAGAGGGTATCAATTCCCTCTTCTTTAAGACTTTAATTTACTCGTCTGTCCTTGTACTTGAAGCCCAGCATTGTGACGTCGTCGAACTGTTCAGCGCCGTCGACGAAATCCGCCAGGTCTTTTCTGACTCTTGGAAGGAGTCTGTCAAGTTGGACATCCTTGTTCTTGTTAAGGCACTTAAGGAGTCTGTCTACGCCATACTGATCTACCTGCTTGTTAATGGCCTCGGGAACACCGTCGGTGTAGACAAATAGCTCGTCACCGCGATTCAGCTTAAGCTCGTATTCCTTGAACTTAAGACCTTCCATGGTACCAAGAGCAGGGCTGTGAGGATCCTTGTAGACCTCGTAGTCTGCATCCTTTCTGCGAATAACCGGATACTCATGACCGGCATTGGCGCATTGCATCTGACCATTTTCCAGGTTTATGATGCCTATCCAGACTGTGACGAACATGTCTGTCTCATTACCTTCGCACAGGATATCATTAACCTTGCTGAGAATCTCAGCCGGTGAAGTGGATGGGGTAGTGGTGCTTCTGATGGCAGCCATGCTACGCATCATGAAAAGAGATGCCGGAATACCTTTACCGGATACGTCTGCGATTACAAGAACCAGCAGTCCCTTATCGATAAAGAAGAAATCATAGAAATCACCGCCCACTTCCTTGGCAGGGTCCATGGATGCGAAGATCTCTATATCATCCCTTGTGGTATGGAAGTTCTGTGGAAGAGCAGATTCTTGAATTGACTTGGCAAATTCAAGCTCCTGGGCAATTCTCTTTTCCGCTTCGTCGATATAACCTTTAAGGGCATCAACTGTCTCATTGATGTCATCTGAAAGTGAAGCAAACTCTTTTGAGGAGTAAACCGATACGGTCTCATTCAGGTCGCCGTTGGTGATCTTATTCAGTGATCTGTTTACTATTTCAAGCCTGTCCACAACGGTTGTCTGGATCAGGAGTGAAATAACTACATAGATGACCGTCAGGAGCAGTATGTCTGAAAAAGCTGTCTCGTAAGCAGATGCGTCTCTTTCACGGTATACTTCGGAAGTGGGCCATGCCAGAATCAGATACTCAGTGCTGTTGAGCTGCTCTGTACGACAGAAACATTCGGTTCCAAAAACCTTAGTCTCGTAGATATCTTCATCTTTCTTGGAGAAATGCAGATCCATCTCCTCGGGGTCAAGAGATTTACCCATGTGAGTACCTGCGATGATATAGCCCTTGTCCTGCACTATGTCAAAGGAGCCTTCAATACCAACATGGAAACGAAGGATGTTGGAATTGCCTTCGTAGGCCAACAGGCTCTTGTAGGTCTCGCGGATATCTGCTGCAATGATCTTAAGGTCCTCTCTGGTATCCTGGATGGCCGACTGGGTCTGGGTGGTAAAGGAGAATATAAAGTTGGTAAAAATGATGGCCGAGGTCGCAATAAAGAGATAAACCTGGATTTTTCTGGACAGGGGATTATCTTTATCATCAATAGGCTTAAACGGGGTTATAAATTCTCCGGAACTTATCAAAAGAACTATTGCTGTAACTGCCAGTCCAAGACCGCAGAAAATGATCATAGGTATAGCACAGATCCTTACAATATAGTAAGCCATGTTCATGTCAGATCTGTGGGTTATAAGAACGACATACATATGGAAAACTTCCATGACGGCGCCCATGAAGAAAGCATAAAAGCCCGAGGGCTTTTGCCTTTTAAAGATGAAGATTGTCATGAAGGCGGAAACAAAACCCGCAAGACAGGTGGAAACGCTGCAGGCGATAGTGGTAAAGGAACCTATGTTGAAGTAAGTACCGGCGATATATCTCTCAACACCACCTATGATACCGGCAATTATTCCGGAGACAGGGTCAAAGAAAAGACCTGCACATAAGGGGCCAAGGTCCCTCTCATTGATGATCATTCCGTTAAAAGGCACTCCGTAGTGGGTGGAGAAAACGGAACACATTCCATATATGACGCCCAGTAAGATTCTCAGGGGCCAGGTTATTTTTTTGTCTTTGATGAGTAGCCATATGAGCCAGGTCAGTAAAATGTGGCCTATGGCAATTCCAATCATGGATGAAGCCATCTGAAGCATAGATTTTCCTCTGGAGTTGTCACTTTATCATTTACTTATATTTATTCTATCACCAATTTCAACACTTTTTAACATAAACTGAATTTCTTCCTTGTCAATCCAACAAGACGTAAATATAATGGATTAGATAGTGAAAAAAGAATTAGGAGTGGAGGAGTATATGGCACAGAGAACTGATATTCACAAGGTACTGATAATCGGCTCCGGACCAATCGTTATTGGTCAGGCCTGTGAGTTTGACTACTCGGGGACGCAGGCTTGTAAGGCGCTTAGAAGTCTTGGTTATGAGATTGTTCTTGTTAATTCGAATCCGGCTACGATAATGACGGATCCGGAGATGGCGGACAAGACTTATATTGAACCACTAAATGTTGACCGTGTTGCAGCGGTTATTGAAAAAGAAAGACCGGATGCTCTTCTGCCAAATCTGGGCGGTCAGTCCGGACTTAATCTGTGTTCTGAGCTGTATAAAGCCGGCATTCTTGATAAATTCAACGTAAAAGTTATAGGTGTTCAGGTTGACGCCATTGAGCGTGGTGAGGACAGGACCGAGTTTAAGAACACCATGAATATGCTTGGTATTGGTATGGCCCGTTCAAAAGCCTGCTACAGTGTTGAGGAAGCATTGGCTGAAGCTGATGAGCTGGGATACCCTGTTGTTCTTCGTCCTGCTTATACCATGGGCGGGGCCGGTGGCGGACTTGTTTACAACAAGGAAGAGCTTCAGACTGTTTGCTCCCGTGGCCTTGCTGCATCCATCATCCATCAGGTTCTTGTTGAGGAGTCCATCCTTGGCTGGGAAGAGCTTGAGCTTGAGGTGGTCCGTGACAAGGACAACAACATGATAACAGTGTGCTTCATTGAGAACGTTGACCCTGTAGGTGTTCACACCGGTGATTCCTTCTGTACAGCTCCCATGCTGACAATTGATGAGAACCTTCAGAAGGAGCTCCAGAGACAGGCCTACAAGATTGTTGAACATATCGGCGTCATCGGAGGAACCAACGTACAGTTCGCCCATGACCCCAATACCGGAAGAATAGTAGTAATCGAGATCAACCCAAGAACCTCCCGTTCTTCAGCCCTTGCAAGTAAGGCAACAGGCTTCCCCATCGCCCTTGTTTCCGCTAAGCTTGCTACAGGACTTACTCTTTCTGAACTTCCTGACTCAAAGTTTGGAACTCTTGATAAGTACGTGCCAAACGGAGACTACGTGGTAGTTAAGTTCGCCCGCTGGGCCTTTGAGAAGTTCCATGGTGTAGAGGACAAGCTGGGTACACAGATGCGTGCTGTGGGTGAAGTAATGAGCATCGGCAAGAACTTCAAGGAAGCCTTCCAGAAGGCCATCAGATCCCTTGAGAAGGACAGATACGGTCTTGGCGCCATCAAGAAATATGAAGAGATGCCTGCTGCTGAGCTTCTTCGCCGCCTCAAGGATGCTTCTTCCGAGAGATACTTCCTTATGTATGAGGCCATGAAGAAGGGCATAACAGTAGATGAGCTCTTTGACATTACCAAGGTTAAGCTTTATTTCCTTAATGAGATAAAAGAACTTGTGGATGAGGAGAAAGCTCTTTTGCAGGAATACAAGGGGAAGGTTCCTTCAAGAGAAGCCCTGACCAAGGCAAAAGAGGATGGTTTCTCTGATAAATACCTGTCCAAGATCCTTGGCGTTTCTGAGGATGACATCAGGAATACCCGTGAGGGATACGGCCTTACAGAGTGCTGGGACGGCGTTCACGTATACGGAACCGACGGCAGCGCATATTACTACTCAACCTATCAGAAGGAGGAGAGCCTTGAGAATCCTATGAAGCTCTCTGATTCTGCAGAGAATAAGAAGATCATGATCCTGGGCGGTGGTCCCAACAGGATCGGACAGGGTATTGAGTTCGACTATTGCTGTGTACATGCAGCCATGGCTCTTAAAAAGCTGGGCTTTGAGACTCTGATCGTAAACTGCAACCCTGAGACTGTTTCAACAGACTATGACACTTCAGATAAGCTCTACTTTGAGCCCCTTACCCTGGAGGATGTACTTCAGATCTACAGAAAGGAAAAGCCACTGGGCGTTATTGCACAGTTCGGTGGACAGACACCTCTTAACCTGGCAGCCAAGCTAAAGGAAGAGGGCGTAAACATCCTTGGCACAACACCTGAAGTTATAGACCTTGCTGAGGACAGAGACCAGTTCCGTCTTATGATGGAAAAGCTCGGCATTCCTATGGCTGAATCAGGAATGGCTTCTGATGTAGAGGGTGCAAAAGAGATCGCAGCAAGGATCGGCTATCCTGTAATGGTTCGTCCATCCTTCGTCCTTGGCGGCCGTGGAATGGAGATCGTGAGGGACGAGGAGAGCATGGAGGGCTACATGAGAGCCGCTGTCGGTGTAACTCCCGACAGACCTATCCTC
>DFGW01000014.1 GCA_002372465.1 Butyrivibrio sp. UBA3740 | reverse complement strand
AACCGCATGCATACGATCAAGGCGGTCATTGCCGCAACGCTGTCATGAAGCGGAAAGCGTGGCTTGTTCTCAGCGACGGCACTGTGCTGGAAGGAACCGGCTTTGGTGCAGAGACAGACTGTGTTGGTGAACTGGTATTTACAACGAATATGTGCGGCTATATTGAGACGCTCAGTGATCCCAGTTATGCCGGACAGATCGTTCTGCAGACGTTCCCTCTGATCGGCAATTACGGGATCATCCCGGACGATCTGGAAGGAGAGCCGGCATTGCGGGGGTATGCTGTACGGGAGTACAGCGATACCCCGTCCAACTTCCGCTGTGAGAAGACACTTGACGCATGGATGAAAGAAAAAGGGATCCCGGGCATTGCCGGTATCGATACGCGCTATGTCACGCGCATCCTGCGGGAACACGGTGTCATGAACGCAGCGATCGTATCGCAATTGCCGCAGGATCTTTCTTTTTTGCAGTCGTATGCGGTGCAGGATGTGCTGAAGGACGTTTCGGTAAAGGAACCGGCGGTATTTGCAGCGAAGCAGAGGAAATATACCGTGGCATTATTGGACTGCGGTGCAAAGCGCAATATTGTGCGTGAACTGAATCAGCGGGGATGCGATGTGATCGCTCTTCCGTATGATACAAAGGCGGAAGACATCCTGGCGTATAAGCCGGATGGAATCATGCTTTCCAACGGTCCCGGGGATCCAAAGGAGTGTACAGGAGTTATTGAAGAAATCAAGAAGCTCTATGCCTCAGATGTTCCGATCTTTGCCATCTGCCTTGGACACCAGCTCATGGCACTTGCCACAGGAACAGATACCTATAAACTTAAGTATGGCCACAGAGGAGGAAATCATCCGGTCAAGGATCTTTCAAACGGAAGGGTGTACATCTCCTCCCAGAACCATGGCTATGTAGTAGATACAGACAAGCTTGACAAGACTGTTGCAGAGCCTGCTTTTATGAACGTAAATGACGGCACAAACGAGGGACTGAAGTATGCGGGCAAGAACATCTTCACAGTTCAGTTCCATCCCGAAGCATGCCCCGGACCACAGGATTCAAGCTACTTATTTGACAGATTTATAAACATGATGAGAGAAGGAGGAAAGAACTGATGCCAAAGAATAAAGACGTTAAAAAGGTTCTGGTCATCGGTTCCGGACCTATTGTAATCGGCCAGGCGGCTGAGTTTGACTACGCAGGAACCCAGGCCTGCAGATCCCTTAAGGAAGAGGGTATCGAGGTTGTTCTTGTAAACTCCAACCCTGCCACCATCATGACAGATAAGGACATTGCAGATGAGGTGTATATAGAGCCTCTTACTGTGAAGGTCCTTGAACAGATCATAGAAAAAGAAAAGCCTGACTCAATCCTTCCAACCCTTGGTGGACAGGCAGGACTTAACCTAGGAATGGAGCTGGATGAATCCGGCTTCCTTAAAAAGCATAACGTTAAACTCCTTGGAACTACAGCTGAGACCATCAGGAAGGCTGAGGACCGTCAGGAATTCAAGGACACCATGGAAAAGATCGGTGAGCCCTGTGCAGCTTCCATGGTTGTCCACAATGTGGAGGACGGTGTTGCCTTTGCAAGACAGATCGGCTATCCGGTAGTTCTTCGTCCCGCCTTTACTCTTGGCGGATCAGGTGGTGGTATCGCCCACAACCAGACAGAGTGTGAGGAGATCCTTAAAAACGGCTTAAGACTGTCAAGAGCAAATGAGGTTCTTGTTGAGCGCTGTATCTCCGGCTGGAAAGAGATCGAGTACGAGGTAATGCGTGACAGCGCAGGAAACTGCATCACTGTCTGCAACATGGAAAATATCGACCCTGTAGGTGTTCACACCGGTGATTCCATCGTTGTGGCTCCTTCACAGACCCTTGGTGACAAGGAATACCAGATGCTTAGAAGCGCAGCCCTCAACATCATCGATGAGCTGAAGATAACAGGTGGCTGTAACGTTCAGTTCGCCCTTCATCCCACAAGCTTTGAGTACTGCGTAATTGAGGTTAACCCCAGAGTAAGCCGTTCATCGGCTCTTGCAAGTAAGGCGACAGGTTACCCCATAGCCAAGGTTGCTGCTAAGATCGCTCTTGGCTACACCCTGGATGAGATCAAGAATGCCATTACAGGCAAGACCTATGCAAGCTTTGAGCCGGCTCTTGATTACTGCGTAGTTAAGTTCCCAAGGCTTCCTTTCGATAAGTTCATTACCGCCAAGAGAACCCTCACAACACAGATGAAGGCCACCGGCGAAGTAATGAGTATCTGCACCAATTTCGAAGGAGCCATGATGAAGGCTATCCGCTCACTGGAACAGCACGTGGACTGCCTCACAAGCTATGACTTCTCAGAACTTGATGATGACGAATTAAAAGAGCGTCTCAAAATAGTTGACGACCAGAGGATCTGGGTAATTGCCGAGGCCCTTCGCCGCGGAATGAGCCACGATGAGATCCATGACATCACCATGATCGACCTGTGGTTCATAGATAAGCTCCACACTCTTGTCAAGATGGAGCTAAGGCTTCTTCGTGCAGGAGAAAAGAACAGAGAAGGAAAGTACGGAACCCTTGAGGATGCCAAGAAGTGTATCAGCTTTGATACCATGCTGGAAGCAAAGCGCCTGGAGTTTCCTGACTCTGTCATCAGCAGATTCACAAGGTTTACTGAAAATGTGTTAAAAGAGCTCAGGGCCGAATATAATATCAAGGCCAGCTATAAGATCGTTGATACCTGTGCAGCTGAGTTCGCAGCCCAGACACCATACTACTATTCAGTTTATAACGGCCCTGATTCAGAGGATGAAGCGGGAATTGAATCTGACAGCTCTTTTGCCTCAGATAAGAAAAAGATCCTTGTCCTTGGTTCGGGTCCTATCAGGATCGGTCAGGGTATTGAGTTCGACTACTGCTCGGTTCATGCTACCTGGGCATTTAAGAAGGCAGGATTTGAGACCATAATCGTCAACAACAACCCGGAGACTGTAAGTACAGACTTTGATATTGCAGATAAGCTCTATTTTGAGCCCCTTACTCCCGAGGATGTGGAGAACATTGTACGCCTTGAAAAGCCCGACGGAGCTGTGGTTCAGTTCGGTGGACAGACTGCCATCAAGCTTACCCAGGACCTTATGAAGATGGGGGTTAAAATCTACGGCACAAAGGCTGAGGACGTTGATGCTGCAGAGGACAGAGAAATCTTCGACAGGATACTGGAGGAGACTGAGATAAAGCGCGCCCAGGGTGCAACGGTTTATACGGCCGAGGAGGCTAAGGAAGTTGCAAACCGTCTTGGATACCCGGTTCTGGTACGTCCTTCCTACGTTCTTGGCGGACAGGGCATGCAGATAGCTCTTTCAGATGATGAGATTGAGGAGTTTATGAACATCATCAACAGATATGCCCAGGATCATCCTATCCTGGTCGACAAGTACCTTCAGGGTATCGAGACAGAGGTTGACGCTGTGTGCGACGGCGAGGATATAGTTATCCCCGGAATCATGGAGCATATTGAAAGATCCGGTATCCACTCCGGAGATTCTATCTCGGTTTATCCTGCCCAATCTCTTTCACAGAAGGTAAAAGACACTATCGCAGAATACACAAAGCGCCTGGCAAAGGCGCTTCACGTAATAGGTCTTATCAACATCCAGTTCATAGCAGTGGGTGACGAGGTTTACATCATTGAGGCAAATCCAAGGTCATCCAGGACTGTTCCTTATATCAGTAAGGTTACAGGTATTCCTATCGTTGATCTGGCTGCACAGGTTATGCTGGGCAAGAAGCTTAAAGACCTTGGATACACACCGGGACTTCAGCCTGAGGCAGATTATGTGGCAATCAAGATGCCTGTATTCTCCTTCGAGAAGATCAGGGGAGCTGAGATCAGCCTTGGACCTGAGATGAAGAGTACCGGCGAGTGTCTTGGAATCAGCAAGAGCTTTAATGAGGCTCTTTACAAGGCATTCCTTGGAGCAGGTGTGAATCTTCCAAAGCATAAGCAGATGATCATCACCGTTAAGGATTCCGACAAGGGTGAAGTCATCGAAATAGCAAGGCGCTATGAGAAGCTGGGCTACATTATCTACGCCACAAGATCCACGGCCAACACCCTCAACGAGAACGGCGTCAAGGCCAGAAAGATAAATCGTCTCAGCCAGGAGTCACCTACAGTCATCGACCTTATTCTCGGACACAGGATCGATCTTGTAATCGACACACCGACCCAGGGCCGTGATAAGAGCCGTGACGGATTTATCATAAGAAGGACTGCCATAGAGACCGGTGTGAATGTCATCACTGCCCTTGATACGGCTAGAGCTCTTGTGACCAGTCTTGAGACTGCCAGCACAGAAGAGGGCCTTGAGCTGATAGATATAGCAAAGGTGTGAGAAGCGATGTCAAAAGTAATATATATGAGTCCGGAGATGGATCTTAAGGACAATGAGTACTGGTGTCCCAAGATTCTCCCAGCCGACGTGAAGATAGAGTGGGATTTCAGGCCCCTTTCCGGAGAAGGAAGTGCAGCCCTGACCTTTTCACAAAAAGATGAGAATGCCTTTCATGTCCTGTACTTCAGACGGGAGGATGAGGAGCAGAGAAGGTTTCACATCTGCCAGCTTATCAAGGACTGTGGCGGAAACCTGGTTGCCACAGGAGCAGATCCGCTGCCTGATATAATGGAAAACCCCTCCTGGTACCATATGACTGTACTTAAAAAGGGCAAGGAGGTGGTTTTCTACATCGATGACCTGGAGATACTGTATTTTAACGATGACGGACTGCGGTACGGAGATTATCTCACGGGAGGAACTGTGGGGATAAGGCAGTCCAAGACCCTTAAGGCTCAGTACCGCAACCTTCGAATAACCTGGATCTGAGGACCTTGACACGCTGATCGTGGTTTTCGTTCATAAAAAGGAGATAAAAATGCAGATATTAGTTATCAACGGACCTAACCTGAACTTCCTTGGGATAAGAGAAAAAGCCGTGTACGGTGACCAGAATTATCAGGTTCTTTGCGATCTGATAAAGGAGAATGCCTATTATCATGGGGATGAGGTGGAAATCTTCCAGTCCAACCACGAGGGAGCTATAATAGACAGGCTTCAGCAGGCCTACAGCGATGGTACCCGTGGCATCGTTATCAATCCCGGAGCCTACACTCACTACAGCTATGCAATTCATGATGCATTAAAAAGTCTTGATGATATAATAAAAGTAGAGGTTCATATTTCTGATATTCAGTCCAGGGAGGACTTCAGAAAGATTTCTGTTACAGCCCCTGCCTGTGACAAGCAGATATACGGTCACGGCTTTGAGGGCTATCTTGAGGCCATGGACTTTATTCGCGGTAAATAGTTTGTAATAGCTCTTTTCCGGAGGGCTTTAAATGGCGAAAAGAAATTTCTCCGATACTTCCATAGATCCAAAAGAAAAAAAGCTTGGCATCCTTTCAAGAAAGGTGATGCTAAGCAGCATTTTGCATGCGGGAATACTGGGAACAGTGATTATGCTTATAAGCTTGTCACTGTTCCTTTATGCTATCCTGAGAGAAAACTACGCTGATACTGTAAATATGGCCAGAACTGTCTCGGGAGTTCTTATGAACAATGCAGATGTACCGGGACTTGTGGACGCTGTGCTGAAGCAGGAAAGAGAAAATCAGAATTTTGAAGAGCAGATGGAGAAAAATAATCCTGCCGATACTGATGGACAGCTTCTTAACTACCGCTGGTATACGGAAACCAATCCGCCTCTTGCCAAAAGACAGGATTATCAAAAAGTCATGGACATCATCTATACCTTTGGCAAGAACAACCGTGATTTGAACGGAACCTGCCTTATGGTCTTTGACAAAAAGACCCATATCGCATCTCTTCTTTGTGATGTGGAGAAATTCGGAGGAGATGAGTCTGTACCTGTTGAGGATATTTTGTGGCGCAGGTTTGAGGATATTGAGCTTGACCATATTGAGGAGGAACGCTGGTCCCTGCTCAAAAATCTTTTGCGCTACATGAAGATCGACCCTAGGTATGTAGTATTTGCATGGTACGAGCCCTTCCCTTATCCCGATGAAGACGTGGTGGTATTTATTGAAGCAGATGCCTTTTATACAAATTTGTGGTCTAATCTCTTTTCATTTCTGGCGACCTTCTTCCTTATGCTTCTTGCGGTTGTGTTTGTGATGGGTGTGCTTTTCAGACGGAAGATGAACAAAATGATAGTTGCTCCCATCAATTCTGTTGCAGAAGCTGCCAGGAACTATGCAGAGGACAGAAGGACTGGCAATAAGGGCAATGAGTATTTCTCTGCGCTGAGTCTCAATACCGGTGATGAACTGGAGTCACTCTCAGACACCATGGCCGAGATGGAAAAAGACATTGAAGCCTATGAGGAGAATCTGACCAGAATTACAACAGAGCGTGAGAGACTTGCAGCTGAGCTGGATATAGCTTCAAAGATCCAGCAGGATATGCTGCCTCAGGCTTTTCCCATATATCCTGACAGGAAGGAATTTGACGTCTATGCTTCCATGAATCCTGCCAAGGCGGTGGGAGGAGATTTTTATGACATCTTCATGATCGATGATGATCACCTTGCCCTTGTTATGGCGGATGTATCCGGAAAAGGTATACCTGCAGCTCTTTTCATGGTGATAAGTAAGACCCTTATAAAGAACAGGGCTCTGATGGGGGGAACTCCGGCCCAGATACTTGCCGATGTCAATAAGAACCTCAGCAAAGGTAACCATGAGCTTATGTTTGTGACGGTATGGATGGGTATTCTTACGTTATCTACAGGTGAGATCATTGAAGCCAACGCAGGACATGAAAATCCTCTTGTAAAAAGAAAAGATGGAAACTTTACCTTTGTGGAACGTGACCACGAACTGGTTCTGGGAATTATGTCCGGATCAAAATACAGCGACGACAGCTTTATCCTTGAACCCGGAGATGTTCTTTTTGTATACACAGACGGACTTCCGGATGCCACTAGTCCCGATGGCAAGCGCCTGAAGGAATCCGGGATGGTGGAGATACTAAGTGGTGGCAGGGACAATGATCCAAAGGAGCTGATAGGCAATGTCAGGGAAGCAGTGGAAGGTTATGTAAATGGTGCGGAGCAGTTTGATGATCTGACCATGCTGGCAATTAAGTACAATGGAAAAAAAGCTTGAATTGTCTGACAATAGAAACAAATCATAAAATCTCAGTAAAGCCTTCATTTAAAAAACAGTTGAAAAACATTCAAGTATAGTTTATACTAGCTTAGGTTGTTTGATGTATTGTAATTTAGGAGGAATATTTATGATTTCTGCAAGTGATTTCAGAAATGGTGTAACTATCGAAATCGATGGTAACGTATGTCAGATTATTGAATTTCAGCATGTTAAGCCTGGTAAGGGCGCTGCTTTCGTA
>DFGW01000037.1 GCA_002372465.1 Butyrivibrio sp. UBA3740 | reverse complement strand
TGTAACCTTGAATCTCTTGGCAGCTGCTCTCTTTGTCTTCATCTTCAGCATTGCTATTTCCTCCTATACTCTACGCTTAGTTATGATATACGGATTTCTCTGTATTAACCTATATCATATTTATCTTTAACCAAATATTTATGGCTAATGATCAGTTCTTTTTCTCGGTAAGGAACATTGTCATGCTGCGTCCCTCAACCTTTGGCTGTTTCTCAATAACAGCTACATCTGAAAGTGCCTCGGCGAAATCTGTGAGAATATGAACGCTGGCTCCCATGTGTGCCATCTCACGACCGCGGAAACGAAGTGTGATCTTAACTCTGTTGCCTTTCTCAAGGAACTTCTTGGCTGCATTGACCTTTGTATTAAGATCATTGGTATCAATGTTAGGTGAAAGTCTGATCTCTTTGATCTCGACTGTCTTCTGCTTCTTACGAGCCTCTTTCTCCTTGCGAAGCTGTTCATACTTGAACTTACCGTAATCAACAACTCTGCATACAGGTGGCTTGGCAGTTGGAGCGATCATAACAAGATCAACGCCTTCATCTTCTGCAACCTTTCTGGCATCCTGGATAGACATTATACCCATCTGTTCCCCATCAACACCAATTACACGTACTTCCTTAGCTCTGATCTGATCGTTAATATATAACTCGCTAATTGTTTTACCCTCCGTTAACAATGAGTACAAAAAAAGTGGATACGCATTGTATCCACTAATGATCCATTGCAAACTCCGAGAATATTATCCGGGATTTGAAAAGATATTAACCGCTACTGGCTTCGCCGCAGGGTGAGAGTGGATACTCTGCTTTGTTTTCAAATACTTTGATACAATAACACAGACAAAATAAGATGTCAATAGTTATTTTCCACTTTGTAGGTGACATTGTCAACAGTCACCTCTGTGACCTCCGGTATTGAGCTGAAAAGAGTCTCATCCACGTAGTTGAATTTCTCCGGAGTTTCACCCTTTTGAAGCATTTCTATAAGGGCTTTTACCCTTGGACCGTGGAGAGGATTGCACTCAGCAATGCAGGATATTTTGCCCTGCCTGGTGTAGTCCAGAGCCGTCTGGTTGACGCCGTCAAAGGATACTATCATGATCTCTCCGTGCAAAATATCGGAACCAACTCTTTTACCGGCACTCTCTATGGCATCAATGGCGCCGATTGCCATATTGTCGTTCTCACAGTAGACCACATTGATATTATCAAAACGCTTAAGAAGCGCTGCCATAACTTCTCTTCCCTTGGTCTCTGTAAAGTCCCCGCTGACCTCTGCCATAAGATCCCAGCCGTTGTCCCTGGCTGCATTGGCAAGACCTCTGGTCCTTCCTATCTGGGCTGTTGACCCGACACTTCCCTGGAGATTGACTATATGCAGATTCTCAGGAGAAATCTTAAGCTGCTCGGTATAGGCCTTTATCCATGCAGCCATCTTTTTGCCTTCCAGCTCAAAGTCTGATCCCACCCAGCAGGAATAAAGATTCTTGTCTGAGGTGTTTACTCTCCTGTCTACCAGAATGACCGGAATATTTGATTCCCTGGCTTCTCCCAGGACCGTCTCCCATCCATCCTCGGTGGAGGGAGCAAGAACTATATAATCAACCTCCTGCTGGATAAAGGTCCTTATGGCAGTTATCTGATTGGCCTGCTTCTGCTGGCCGTTCTTGTAGATAAGATTATAGCCGGAGCCCTCTCCAAAAGCCTCCAGCATTGAATCGGTATTGGCACTTCTCCAGTCTGATTCTGCCCCCAACTGAGAGAAGCCGACGGTGATACTCTCGTCGGCTTTTGAAATATCTTCCGTATTTTCTTTTGATTCCCCGGAAGGAATGCCGCTCCCGCATCCCACCAGAATGGTAGAAATAAGGAGCAGCGTTTGAATCACTTTACAAAATTTCTTCATGCTTTAAGCGCTTTCTTTTTCTGAGCCATAACTACACTCTGAATAATAAGGAAGATGCAAAGCATAGCTGCGATGGTGATTCCTGTCCACCATGCTTCATCAAGTCCTGCAGAAGCAACGATGTTCTGGATAGTACTAAGGGAAAGCACTCCGAAGAATGTTCCGATAAGATTACCTACACCACCTGTCAGCATGGTTCCACCGATGATGGATGACGCAATGGCATTCATCTCCATACCCATGGCATGACTGGCTGAACCTGAACCTACATGAAGGAAGTAAACATATCCGCCGATACCTGCCATAACTGAGCAGATCATGTGGGAGATAAACTTTGTCCTTCTGACATTGACACCCATCATAAGAGCACTCTGCTTATTGCCGCCCACTGCATAGAAGCTTCTTCCAAGTCTGGTCCATCTGAGCACCACAAACAATAATACCACAAGTAAAAGAGCTACAATAACTCCAATTTCGATATACGCAGGAACATATATGCCCTTCTTATTATAGGAACCAAGGAAGGGAATCAGGACACGGGTGTCCTTAAGTGCTACAAATTCAGGATCCTCAACATTGAAAGGTGCGGTATTAACAATAGTGGTCATACCTCTTGCAAAGAACATTCCTGCCAAAGATACGATGAATGGCTGAATGTCCAGATAGGCAACCAGAAAACCCTGAACCAGGCCAAAAGCAATGCCAATTCCTATTGCTATAAGGATCGAACCAAGAATAGAGCCTCCGCTCTTATCCAGGTAAACAGCGCAACTCATGGATACAAGAGCAACAACACCACCAACGGAAATATCGATTCCGCCGGAGATCATTACGATGCTCATTCCGCAGGCTGTAATGATGAGAGCAGCGTTGGCGTTTAAGATGTTAAAAAACATCTGGGGCTTTGAAAAGCCTCCACCCTGAAAGATGATAGCTCCCACATACATCAGGAAAAAGATAACGATGGTGATCGTAAGCAAAAGACTTGTATCATTCATCTTGCTGAAGATACTTGTTTTACCTTTATCTTTCATTTATGCTGCCTCCTTTCCAGCCGGAGTCAGCTTTTTTAAGTTCTTGGCAAACATCTCCATGTACTCTCTTGCCTTAGGAGCCGAGAATACAACAAGGATGATAACAACTACTGCCTTATAAGCTGCAAGCGCATCTGATGGAACATTGAACTTATAAAGTGTTGTTGTAAGGAACTGAATTACATATGCTCCAAGGATTGAAGCCCACATATTGAACTTACCGCCTGAGAGGGCATTTCCTCCAAGGGCAACAGCAAGGATAGCGTCCATCTCAATGTCTTTTGCGATAACTGAGTAGTTGATGGTAGAAAGACGGCTTACCTTGATAAGAGCTGCTACTGCCACGCAAAGACCAAGGATTACAAAGCTCAGGAACTTGATGAAGGTAGGATTGATACCGTTGAGCCTTGAAGAACTCTCGTTGATACCAACTGCCTGAGTGTAAAGGCCGAGGTTTGTAAACTTAAGCACCAGTGCGATAACTATAATGCAGATAGCAACGATGAATACTGTGGTGGGAATCGGAATACCCGGAATAAAGCCACCAAAGTATGTAAAGGTCTCTCCCGGAACAATAGGAAGCTCGTTGTTGTTGATCCAGGCTGCAATTGATCTTCCTGCAGTGAACAGAATCAAGGTTGCGATCATGGGCTGGATCTTGAAGATTGAAACCAAAAGTCCGTTGAAGGCTCCACAGAGCATTCCAACAAGGCATGCTACCAAAAATGCAACAAAGATAGGAGCCTGGATCGTATCAGGTCTTGAGTCGCCGCCGCATAGTACTCTCAGCATAGCTGATCCTGCAATGGCTATTGTTGCACCTACGGAAATATCCTGTCCGCCTGATGCTGCTGTTACCAGGGTCATACCGATTGCAAGGATGCCCAGCTCTGAACCGTAGTCCAGGATAGTGATAAGGGCTCCTGAAAATACTGTGTTACCTGCGTTGTTAGTGGTTGTAGCTATTACGAAAAATCCCGGATCATTGACCAGGTTTATGATCGCTAAAAGGATAAGAGCAAGAAGCGGTATAAACAGCTGGTTTGATGCGAGTTTTTTGAAGAACGCCACAGCTTTATTTGATGATGAATTTGCCATACCTTACTCTCCTCCTGCGATAGTTGCCATGATCTTGTTCTGTGTAAGATCATCTCCTGTAAGTTCCCCGACTACTTTTCTATCGCGCATTACTACTAGTCTTGAACAGGTTCTGAGCATCTCGTCTGTCTCTGATGAAATGAATGTTACGCTCATTCCCTCGGAGGCCAGCTCAAGAACCAGCTTCTGGATATCAACCTTGGTTCCTACATCGATTCCCCTTGTAGGCTCATCAAGGATAAGATATTCAGGATGCATCAAAAGCCATCTTGCAAGGATAACCTTCTGCTGATTACCACCTGAAAGTGATTTGATGGGTGTGTCAGCGGAAGCAGTCTTAATGCTGAGCTTCTTGATGTATTCATCTGCAAAGGTATTGGCTTTGGCCTTTGAGAAGGGTTTGAAGAATCCTGTCATTACCTGAAGTGCCAGGATTATGTTATCTCTTACGGAAAGGTCTCCTATTATACCATCCACCTTTCGATCCTCAGGAAGGTAGGCAATTCCGTTCTTCATGGCATCAATAGGTTTTGTGATCTTAACCTCTTTTCCATGAACCTTGACCTTTCCTCCAAGAACACGGTCAGCTCCAAAGATTGCTCTTACGCACTCGCTTCGGCCTGAGCCAAGAAGTCCTGTAAAGCCGTTAACTTCGCCCTTTTTGATGTGGAAGTCAAAGGGCTTTATTCCGGCATCGGACTGAAGCTCTTTTGCCTCATAAACAACTTCACCGGCGTCTTTCCCCTGATAAGCTTCCTGTTCTCCCTTTATGTCTGAAAGATCATCCATCTCTTTACCAAGCATCTTGGCAACAAGCTGTACTCTTGGAAGATCTTTGATCTCGTATTCACCAACCAGCTGTCCGTCACGAAGAACAGTGATCTTATCGCACACCTCATAAACCTGATCAAGGAAGTGTGTTACAAAGATGATGCCTACTCCCATGGCCTTTAGGTCTCTCATAAGGCCAAAGAGCTTCTCAACCTCCTGCTCATCCAGTGAAGAGGTAGGCTCATCCAGGATAAGCACTCTGCAGTCCATATCAACAGCTCTTGCAATGGCAACCATCTGCTGAACAGCGATGGAGCAGTTTGAAAGCTGCTGTGTAGCTTTTGCAGGAATATCCAGCTTCTCCAAAAGCTTGGTCGCCTCTGCATTCATAGTCTTCCAGTTGGTAAAGGCTCCCTCACCTCTTCCTATGAACATGTTCTCAGCAACTGTCAGATTAGGACAAAGAGTTATCTCCTGATATACAGTGCTTATGCCGTTCTTCTGGGCATCCTGAGGTGAATGGATCTGCACCTCCCCCTTGCCCTCAAGTTCAATAGTTCCATTGTCCTTGGCATAAACACCGGTCAGAACTTTTATAAGCGTTGACTTTCCTGCGCCGTTCTCTCCCATCAGTGCATGTATCTCTCCCTTGTTCAGGGTAAAATCCACATGCTGAAGAGCCTTGACGCCAGGAAATGATTTATCGATGCCACGCATTTGTAAAACAACGTTTTCGTTCATCGCAGTTTCCCCATTCCTTTAAAAAAGACGCAGCAGACCAAGCCGCTGCGCCTTAAGTTGTAAAAATATTCGTGCAAGCACGAAGTACTTATGACTTCTGTCTGCTATATCACTCAGATTCCGTAGTTATCTACATCATCCTGTGTGATTGTTGTAGCGTCGAAGCCCTTCTCATCCATGATGATTGTCTTCTGTGAAAGTGTCTCGCCTGCCTCAAGCTTCTTGATGATGTCATCGATGTAGCTTGACTGGAAAGGATTGCACTGTCCGTCGTAGTTCCAGTTCTGAGCAAGGAGC
>DFGW01000047.1 GCA_002372465.1 Butyrivibrio sp. UBA3740 | reverse complement strand
CTTCTGAAATAGTCCACATTTTTTTCTCCTTTCTACTACAATGTATGTGACAAAAATAATATCAAAATAATATCATGGGCAAGACTTGATGAAATGAACTTTCGCATGATAGCTATCTTCTTTTCTGCAATATGTTTTTTATATTGTAAATATATGTTCAATATATAGTATAATGCGTTTTGGAATTTCTTTCGATTAAAAAGTCCATTAAGACTCTATATAATAGTTTCCGCTATATAAAAAACACAATAGCAGATTCAGATTTCTGTACATTCGTGCGAGGGTTACCTTCTTGTGATATCATGAATAATTATTATAAGAGCGTCAATACTCCGTTTTTGCTTTGGTTGGCTTGTGCAAGAATGGTTTGATTGGCCTGCTCTATAATCTTCTGATTGGCAAATTTCTGTATTTCAGAAGCCATCTCAGTATCTCTTAATTTAGATTCGGAAGCAGTGGTGTTCTCTACCACATTATCAAGGTTGCGCACCATATGCTCAAGCTTGTTTTGAATAGCACCAAGTTCTGCCCTTTTCTTTGAATTTCTATCTATAGCCGTTTTGGCAAGATCAATTGACTTTCTCGCATTTTCTCCATTATTTCCTCTTACATTCACGTCATACACTCCAAGTGAGGATGAATTGACAGAATGAACATCAAAAGAATAATCATCCCCTGTATCTGCACCGACTTGAAGTGTAAAGTGAATCGGTCCTTGAAAATGTAATCTGATATCCCCAACATTTCGTAGCTCATAATAAGAAGAAACACCATCTGCCAGCGCTGAATTTGCTGACAAATTGCTGGCACTAATACTGGATACAAATTCATCAATCACATCGTCAATCAGTGCAAGTTTCGCTTTGCCAGCTTCGGACCCATCTTTAAGCTCAGGAGCTGTTGGCTCAGTTGGTCTAACCGGCTCTACCGCTCCCTCTGCAGTAGGGTCAAGATCATAGATTCTCTTTTTATCTGTATATTCTTCCAGGGCTATTTCGTAGACATTTCTTGCTACATCATAGTCATGCCAGGACTGTTCATAGGCATCAATCTCAGCTTGTGTCGCAACTTGATAATACATATCTTGGAGAAAACCATGGGCGGGTATATAAGCTATATCACCATTTTGTATACGGTTGATATGATAAACCGCATCTGTACTGTCTGTTGCCTGTGTTACGGTGCCTGTTGCTCCATTAATAGTAGCTGTTCCGACTACTGCTGTGGTCTGTGTCTGAAGCAACCCGTCAAAGAGCTTTATCTCGTTAAATTTAGTATTGGCACCAACCCGATCGATTTCTTTTTTAATATGGCTTATCTCCTCCTGAATATATGCTCGATCATCATATTCAAGAGTATCATTTGACGCTTTCACGCAGAGCTCATTCATTCTCTGAAGTTCTTCGTGTACCTCATTTAAAGCTCCTTCGGCAGTTTGAACCATAGATATTCCATCCTGTGCATTTAAAGATGCCTGTGTGAGTCCTCGAACCTGCCTTCTCATCTTTTCAGATATCGCAAGCCCCGCCGCATCATCTGCAGCGCGATTTATACGATATCCCGACGACAATTTCTCAGAAGATTTCCTTTTTACATTTTCTGTTATTCCCGTTTGACGCTGAACAAACATAGCTGTCATGTTATGCTGTATTATCATAGCTACCTCTTAGTGTAAGCGATAACAAACTTCCAATATTTTATTTCGTCGTCTTCTATACAAATATTAAGTTTTATACAATTTGCTATTTATTCAGATGAAGTTTCTGAATTTCTGGAAGGTTTGCGCTCTAATCTTAATTTCCTCCTCTTCTTTGATAAAGTACTGTCTGCGTAAGTCAGAAATCGGCCATTTTTCAGAATCACTAACTTCATTGACTCTCTGCACCATTTCTTTAAACTCATATCTAAGTCCGTCTCCTTCGAATTCACAGAGATACTTATCAATCTTAGTAGGGTCTTCATACCTGACTTCAAAGTATTTCGTACACCACCAGGGTGAAGGAACAAGTATGTATCCTAATGTGCCTGAAATAACAAGCTGCCCCTCCTTCTTGACTGTAAGGCCGGTTCGAGATGAGGCAAAGGCCTTTGTTCCATAGAAAAACTCTGTCTTGGTATATCCATCTACTTCCGTCGCCGCTGGAATACTCCTAAAAGTGACATCCTTATAGTCTGTCCCGAGGAATCTGAAAATAGGAAGCATAGTATAGGTTCCAAACTCTGTGAAAGCTCCACCATATTTCCTGTCATCAAACTCACGGCATCCAAGTGGAGTAAGCCTTGTAAACGTAGCTTCTACATCCTTTATTTCTCCAATCACTCCACTTCTGACCACCTCTTGAATCTTTTGAAAGCCCGGACAGTATGCTGTCTTGATTGCTTCCATCAGAACAAGGTCATTCATTTTGGCAAGTGAGTACAGCTCATTAGCCTGGTCGAGGCTAAAGCACATGGGTTTTTCGCAAATGACATGTCTACCAATCTCTAGCATGCGCTTGACATACTCAAAATGAGTTCCATGCGGTGTAGCGATATACACTACACTACACCTAGTTGCAAGTTCGTCAAGGCTAAGAGTAGCACGGACTTCCTGACTTGGATAAACGTCAGAACTATCTTCCTGTGTCAGGATCTTTTTTTCCATTTTGGTAGCTGCCCAAGCTGCAAACTCATGCCCGTGAGTAATGTTGGGATTGTACACAGAGCTGATTTGAACCCCTGGCACAAAAGCCAGCTCTTCAACTGCTCTTTTGGCGATTTTTCCTGTTCCAATTATTCCAAGTTTGATCATATCGCCTCACACTTTCTCTATTTTTCCGGCAAAATATTTGCCTATCTTTGCTATCAACATAAGTGCATCTTTATTAAGTTCATTTGGGAAGCTGTCCAATACCGGAGCCGTTTCAAAACTCAGAACGCCATCAAATCCGATTTCCTTAAGACCTCTTAAAAATCCCGACCAGTCCATAACGCTGGAATTTTCACGGTTTCTTGTAAATGTATAAGGTATCTGATGAAGATCCGCGATGCCGTCATTTTCATGGATGTGTAACACACTAAGGCGCTTTCCAAGGGTTTTTATGAATTTATAAGAATCAAGCCCTACAAGATTGCCGTGGCCAGTGTCGTAACAAAAGCCCAGTACCTTGGCACCATACTTCTCATTCATGGCATCGATACGGTCCGCTGCCTTGTAGGCATTGCATCCGGGGCCTTCCACCAGATGACTACCCATGCTATTATAGAGATTTTCTATACAGATAGTTATGCCATACTCTGCTGCTGTTGGAGCCAGCGTTTCCAACCATTCACATGTCTTTTCCCATTCAGCCGCTTCGCTCCCGTAGTATCTAGCAAGCTTAAAGCCGTGGATCACTATATTAGGGCACTCCAGAAAGCGGCAGATCTCCAGGCTCTTGGGTCCCACCTCATTCCACAGGTACTCGTTGATTTCGGGCTTAGCACCTGGAACAAATGTAGGATAAGGCATATGCATCTGATTGATCCTGATGCCAGCAGCTGCAGCGCCCTCCTTGTGAGGAGAAAAAAAATCCTGAAGCTGTGAAACGGACTTATCAAAAAACAGGTTCAACTTCTCCTGATATAAATCGGTGTTTTTAAGATAACTGTTAAGTGAGAAATCGCAGCAGTCAAAACCCGCAGCCTTCAGCACTTTAAAGCCATCAGCCGGATTACTGTCATATACTACGTTTCTACTCTGAACGCCGATTTGTATGCTCATGACATTTTGCCTCCATCTGAAGTCACAGGGTCTTTGGCCATCTTAAGTCTGTCCATATAGAAGGTTTGCATGTATTCGTCGTTAAACCTCTCGATGGGATTTTTCAGTCCCATCTGCCGTAGCTGTCCCTCTATCTCGTCATAATAGATGTTGCACAGAAAGATTGCCACGTCAGGGGACAGCTCTTTTAACTTCTCAGGACTTTCTATGGTAAGACCGCAGAACTCTTCACCCCAGCGGGCACTGTTATTATCGCAGGTAAACAGCGGTGGATATTCCCGCCCATAATCCTTCATATAGGCGCGGCACATGTTGCCTGCTCCAAATAGCACACGCTTTTCGTACTTCTTGACCATGCGCTCCATGCCAATCTGCCAATCGAAATAATCCCCCATCTTCCTGGCTATTCTCAGTACTTCAGGCTTTAATAATCCTGGGAAAGAGCTATAGGTGTCCCCAACATCCAGAATCAAGTCCCCATCAAAATCGAGCTGTCTCAGCCCTCTAATAAAACCAAGCCAATCGCTTAGCTGACCTTTTATAAAGCTTGTGAAAGGGAGCATAGATGCGTCGTGAACCCCGTCGCAGTCTCTAATAATGACTGCCATAAGGCGATGCTCAAGCGGAAGAATAGCTTCATAAACGTTCTGTCCGCAGAGAGTAGCTGTGCCCAAGTCAAAGCAGCAGCCAAATCGCGGAACTGTTTCTTGTTCATATGTATCTGTGTGGGCGATCGTGGTATTATTCAGCTCATCCACAAATCTGCATGCCTCTTCGGGCTCAGCAAGAAAGCCTCTTATCAGATGCCCGTTGATATTCTTACATTCATTGATGATAAGAATATTCACATCACTTTTTAATTCTTCTGCAAGTGTCCCAAGATCTGTGTAAAAAGCCTTGTTTAATGCCCACAAGTCTTCTGCCTCAATTCCTGCAGTAATAGGATGAACAACGATACTGTGACAGCCGTTATCTATTGCAACCTTTAGTGCTTCAACTGCCAGAGACTTTAATCCTTCATTATCAATATCCGCAGCCTGCACCTCCGGTGCAGCATACGGAGCTACAGCAATTTGAACAGAAAGTCCCAGGCTCCTGGCATTCCTAAAAAAGATAGCATCTGCTACCTCTTTAAGTCTCTCCGGCTCCTTTGTCAGATAAAAGTCCTGTTCTTTCTTGAAATTCTTTCGCCTTAACTGTTCAAACTCAAAGGGACTGCATAGGGCAGCACAGTTAAAGGAAACACTTGAAAAACCGGCCAAAGCAATTTCTTTAATTTTCCCCTTAGCACGAACATAATCAACTATTTTACCGCTATCACATATAATATTCATGTCGTAACCTCAACAGGTTGATAGACCTGGTCTTCAATCAGGAGTCCTGCCAGCCTTGCCACATCCCACAGCCTGCATCTGTCTCCGTAATAATCTGACGAAAGACACATCGCTCTCTCTATATCCATTTGGGTCGGATCATCGTTGAAAACCACAAAATCCATTCCTTTTATTTCTTCTATCAGCTCAAGGTAGTCGTCGTGCATTGCCAGTTCGCAACGTTCCATAAACTCTATGGTACCTTTGGGTATAAAAAGAAATACTATTGTATCTCCTTTGTCTTTCAAATCTGATAGATACTGCCTGATATGGGCCAGCCCCAGGCTTCCGTTATTTATCACATCAGTAGCGCTGATACCGTAGACTAGGCATCTTTTTGTACTGCCATCTGCCGCGGTCATTCTTTGCTTCAGATAGAGCGGCACAGCTCCCGAAGACTGTTTGTGGGTCTCTATGTAAATGACATGAAGTGCTCTGAGGGACAACACGCCCAGTTCATACACCTTTAGGTACAACTTTTCCCTGTCGGTCTCTTCTTCTATGATCATGTTGTAAAGCTCAAAAACCGCCTCGCAGTACTTCTCCAGCCACTCAACAGACCCGGTTCCATCTTCAAATGTCTCCTCAAGTGCCTGTCCAAACGATACCGCGTTTTGCTGCAGATCTCCGAGAATTCCCAGCGCCGCCTCCGGATTATAAAGACTCTCATCCGCAGTAAACTTTCCCTCAGGATCAACTGCTCCTGTGTAATTCCACAACAGTACGTGGGCATCCCAAAATGTCTGGAAAGTATCAAGAAAATACTGTTCGCTGTTCCTGATATTATAGATTTCTCCAGCATCGCCACCCACAAGAACAGTTATCTCTTCCCTAAAAAAGGGATATCCGTGGGAGGATGCAAAACGCTTGGGGATCATGAAGTTTTCGCCGTACTCATTCTTAAGGTTATCAAGATAACCAACAGGGGACATGATTTTGGCATTCTCAAAGGGAAGCTCTACGGCAGAGGAATACCAGGACAGGTGGCGTGGCCTGTCCATATTCTTTGGCCTAAGCGCCAGATTTGCTGCATAATCTACAGCGCCTGCATCTTCAGGTTTGCACATCTGTCCCACATAGTCCGTAGCCAGATACAACTGATTCCTCAGAGATCTGTCCGCATCTATCACTAACTCTTTTCCCAGTATTGCTAAGTAAATTTCGGTAAGCTGCTGCAGCTCTTTTAAAAAGGCTGTAACGCTATCATCATTTATACCCTTCAGATCCCCGAGTTTAATCAGTTTCCCGGAAAAGAGATCCTGCTCTATAGTAAGGCAGTCATAAGCCATCTTGTATGAAAAGAAATATAGCTGTTTCTGTTTTTTATATTTCTCTGGATCCCATGGCATATAGTCCAACGGAAAAACATCTATGAATATGATAAAAGGGCAACCGTAGTTGTCCTTCATTCTCTCTTCGTCCCACTGAAGTTTTTCGGATTTATGAGCTACCACAGAGTGATAGCTTGAAAAGCTCTCGGTATTATAAAAGCTCCGAATGCCAAGTCCATCCGGAAGCTTATTCTCCATTTCAAGAAAGCGCATATAATCTGCCCTGGGCATAGCAATATCAATATCATCATCCCAA
>DFGW01000238.1 GCA_002372465.1 Butyrivibrio sp. UBA3740 | reverse complement strand
GAGTTCAACGAAGCCACGGGGCTTCTGAAAAAGCTGTAAATAAACCATCAAAAAGGAAAAGACCTCACCGTTGAGGTCTTTTCCTGACCTCTTCATCGAGGTCTTTTTTTATTTCTTTGGTTTCGCATATATTGCAGGAGGTTTATTTCTGTATTCTGCGTTTCCAAAATAATAAACTTTATTTGATCACACTCGCATGCTCTGCATGCCAGATATACATCTTTACCACTTCCGGAAATTCTCCCAGGCCTCTGACATGGCATTCCACCTGCGGCCCCAGAGCCTCGATCTGATTCTTCCAGGAATCCGGACCATCGCCTGCCATATCATTGGTAGCATGATCCCCTGCAACCAGAAGAAGCGGTGTCAGGAATACTCTCCCAGGTTTAAACTCATTTACTTTTTCAAGCACAGGCTCGATTCCCGGAGTGAATTCCACAGTACCTATCGCGTAGTTATCATGTCCATCTTTATTGAACTGTCTCTTCAGTTCTTCATAGGCGTCAAACTCTAATTTCGCGCTTCCGTGTCCCATAAGCACAAGCATGTCTTTATCTGTCAGTTCAGAATATCTGCTCTCTAGTATTCTTGCGACATGATATACATCTCTAAATGAACTGATCAGGGGTTCTCCCAAAGAAACGCTTTGGAATCTGTTCTGATTGGCGCAGATCCGGTTCATGATTTTGTCATACTCTTCTCCTGCCACCAGATGTGTCGGCTGCACGAGAAGGTCTGTTATGCCATCTTTTTCCATTTGGTCCAGAGCCTCATCAACAGAGAAAATGACCGTGTTATCTCTTTCCTTTATCTTTTTGCGGATCATGCCGCTGGTCCATGCGCGGTAGAATGTTCTGTCCGGGAACCTTTTCACAAGTTCTTCTTCTATAATGTCGATGGTCTTACTCCTTGTTTCAGGGTAAGATGTGCCGAAACTCACGACGAGAATTGCTTTGTTTTCCATATTATTCCTTTCTCTTTGAATAAGCATTTACATCTTCCGGTCCTGTAGGATCAGAATCGTACATCCGGCATAAATATTACATTTGGCTTACCTGTTACACTGTTGATACTGATCTGGGTATCCACGCCGAACAGATCTTTTATCTTTGATGGAACAAACATTTCTTCAGGCGTACCCACATCATAGATCCTTCCTTTTTTCATCAGAATGATCTTATCACAGTAGCAGGCCGCGATGTTCAGGTCATGCACCGACGAGAACACGGTCACGTCCTGATGCTTCAGTATGTTCATTATCTGATACTGATAGCCTATGTCGAGATGATTTGTGGGCTCATCCAATATTATGAGCTGCGCATCCTGGACCAGAGCTCTGGCCACCAGCGTCCTTTGTTTCTCGCCGCCGGAAAGGGACAGGAAGCTCCTTTCCTCATAGCCTTCCATCCCTACTTCCCTGAGGGCGGCTCGCACGATCTCTCCTTCGGCATGCATATCGTTATGGAACATCTTCTGATGGGCAAAGCGCCCCAGCATAACCATATCGAAAACGTTCATGTCGAACTCCACGTTGTTTTCCTGCTGCATTACGGACATCTCAAGGGCGGATTCTTTGTTGGTCATCTCGAATACGCTCTTTCCGTCTATATATACGGCTCCGCGGCTTGGAGTATATACCTTATAGATGTTTTTAAGAAGCGTGGATTTGCCGCAGCCATTAGGCCCTACCAGACCTACGAAGGTCCCCTCTTCAACGTCAAGGCTCACTCCGTCAACTATAACTTTGGAATTGATGGAGTACTTGAGATCGCTGACGTTCAGCTTTACGTTCAAAGTATTCTCACTCATCGTCAGCCTCCTATCTTACCGTTTGATTTCCTGATCAGGTACAGGAAGAAGGGTGCTCCGAAGAAGGCCGATACTACTCCGATGGGCAGTTCTTCGGGAGCTACTACGACTCTGCTCAGTATATCCGCTATCACCAGGAAGGTCCCGCCTACCAGCATCGAGGCAGGAACAAGCCACTTGTGTTTTGTGCCTACTATCGATCTTGTGATATGAGGGATCGTCAGACCTACGAAACCGATGGTTCCGGAGATCGACACTATGATACCCGTGAGCAGTGTGGCGATTATTATTATCACAAGTTTCAGCTTATCAGTATTTACTCCTACAGTGGATGCTACGTCATCACCTAAAAGAAGGACGTCCAGCTGCTTCGTCAAAAACAGTATGACGACGAAGCATACGGCAAAAGCGATCGTAGCATATTTCAGTTTTTCCCACGATGCTCCGCTTAAGGAACCCATCATCCAGTACGTTGCCGTCTTGACTTTATCGGATCCCGTCTTGGTATGATATATCATGAAGTTTGTTATAGCACTGAAAAGAGCTGAGACCGCGATACCCGCAAGCACCAGCTGAGTTGCGGTGACCTTGTTCCTGATGGTAGCGATCTTAAGGGCCATAACTATACTGAGCACTGCTCCTCCGAAAGCTCCTACCATGGTGCCGTATCCTCCTAAGAACGAAAGATATCCGTACATGATGACCGATACCGCTCCTGCGGATGCACCATGAGATATACCCAGTACATACGGATCCGCCAGAGGGTTCTTGGTGAGTACCTGCATGAGGATGCCGCAGAGGGTAAGTCCTGCTCCGACTATGAATGCAGTCAGTATCCTGGGGATCCTGATGGTCCAGAGTATCGTCTCCGTGCTTTCCTCCCAGGTCGGTTCATATATTTCCCTTCCCGCCAGTTGGTTGATGATGACCTTGCCGACGGATTCTTCACTCAGATCCACGCTTCCAAGAGTCGTAGCCATGATAAATGAGAAAAACAATATCACCACCATGATGCAGCAAAAGCACAGATAATGCGATCTCTTGTGCAGCGGGAAAACCGGTGTTTTTTCCTTGTCCATTTCAGACTCCTTTTTAACGACCGATAGCAGGCCCGGACGATCCGGGCCTGCTGGCGCAATAAATGAAATGAAAAACTTTGTAGGTTTATGTCTTAGTTGAATTTTTCAGGATAGAACTGCTTTGCCATGATCTCAACGGTTCCTGCAGAACCTGCGGATCCCTGCATATCAGAGCAGCAAGCTGAATAGATCCTGCCCTCTTTGACAGCTCTTAACTGTGAGGTGAATTCGTTGGTCTTAAGGAATTCAGTCTTTTCTTCGGTATCGTAGTCATAGTCAAGGATGAGGATGACGTCAGGATCTCTTGCAATAACTTCCTCCCAGGAAGGTGTAGCCCATCCCTTTTCGATATCATCGAAGATGGAGATCCCGCCTGCAAGCTTGATCATGTCTCCGGGAACTCCCTGGCAAGCTGTGAAAGGAGCGTCTTCACCGGAATCATATACGAATACGGTGATGGGATCCTTGTATACTTCTTCACCAAGAGTCTCTCTTACTTCTGCAAGCTTGTCCTTCATGGCCTGGATCTTTTCTTCCGCTCTCTCTGTGCAGCCGAAAACGTGTCCGAGAACTTCATAGTCCTTATAGATGTCTTCAAATGTGGCAGAGTCAGAGCAGCAGTACGGGAAGTAAGGAACGATATTGTTGTCGAGGCAGAACTGAACTGAGAAGTTGTCGTCTGAGAAGAGTGAATCCCATCCCATCATGAAATCGCAGCCTGTAGCGATGATCTGCTCCTTGGAAGCGTTCCTTAAATTCACGCCGTCCTCTGTGATCTTGGTCACCTTGTCCCTTGCGGGATAGTTGGAAACTGTTGACCAGCAGGCACCTCTTGTGAATCCTGCCATGTGGTCTTCAAGTCCGAGATCGAAGAAGAAGTCAGCCATCTGGTCTCCGTCAGCGATGGCTGCGACAGGAGGAGCTGTGAAGGTCTCTTCCATGTTCTGTCCGATACCGGAACGTTCAAGGTTCAGGGT
>DFGW01000020.1 GCA_002372465.1 Butyrivibrio sp. UBA3740 | reverse complement strand
AATCTCTTTTCTTAAGTCTTCCTATATAATCGATATCTGCTTCTGTGCGCTCTGCAATCTTGGCCATGGTCTTAAGGGCCTCGATAGGATATTCTCCTGCTGCAGTTTCGCCTGAAAGCATGATGGCTGTGGTTCCGTCATAAATAGCATTGGCAACATCAGTAGCCTCAGCTCTTGTTGGTCTTGGATGGTGGATCATGGAATCAAGCATCTGTGTGGCTGTGATAACATATTTTCCTTCTGCCTCAGCCATCTTGATCATCTTCTTCTGAAGAACCGGAACCTCCTCGAAGGGAAGCTCTACACCCATGTCGCCTCTGGCAACCATGATTCCGTCAGCTGCATCAAGGATCTCCTCAAGGTGATTGATTCCCTGTGTGCTCTCGATCTTGGCAATGATCTTCATAGGAGAGTTCTTTTCCTTAAGGATTGCCCTTATATCCTGGACATCCTTGCTGCTTCTTACAAAAGATGCAGCAACAAAATCAAAGCCCTGCTCGCATCCAAAGATGATATCTCCTCTGTCCTGCTCACTAAGGTATGGCATTGTTAGTTCTGCTCCGGGAACATTGACGCCCTTCTTGTCGGAAACTGGACCTCCGTTCATTACCTTACAGATAATATCAGTATCAGTTACTTCCTCTACTGCCAGCTCAATAAGTCCGTCATCCAACAGGATGGTCATTCCACTCTTGCAGTCCTTGGTCAGATCCTTGTATGTTATGGAAACCTCTTTACTGGTTCCCTCAACTTCCCTTGAAGTAAGTGTGAAGGTCTGTCCTGCCTCCAACATCTCTTTTCCGTTCTTAAAGTCCTTAAGTCTGATCTCCGGTCCCTTTGTATCCAGCATGGTAGCCACCGGAAGATCCAGCTCATCCCTAAGCTTTCTTATTCTCTCAAACTTCCTTCTATGCTCGTCGTGAGATCCATGTGAAAAATTGAATCTGGCGACATTCATGCCTGCAAGCATGAGCTCTTTGAGCTTGTCCTCACTCTCACTGGCCGGTCCTATTGTACATATTATCTTTGTTTTACGCATACTAATCCTCTCTTACCTATTATACCCTTATTTTCCCCTTTTTCGAGGGACAAAACTCCCTGAACATTAAGATTCTTCGCTATATATCCTGAAATACTCTCTATAAATTCCCTGTCTATTACTTCTCCCGGGACGATCAACGGAATTCCCGGTGGATACAAACACACAAAGTCCCCTGCAATGCTGCCTTCACATTCCCTAAGATCTACTGCTTCCGTTTCCTCTTCCCATGCCTCATGCAGCAAAAGAGCTCTCCTCGGTATCCGTGGCATTTCCCCTAAGTCTTCTTGCTCTGCTACTTTTGGGGGCTCATTATGCGACTCATCTACTTCATTATTTATAAGGCGCTGATCTATTTCCTTCAAAGCCGCGATCAGCCTGTTTATGCCCTCCGGGGTATCCCATCCGGTGATAATGGCCAGCGCATACTTTTCCCCTGCCATTTCCAGCTGCAAGGAGTAGTCTTCACGAAGTATATCATATAACTTCTGCCCTGTCATTGCTAAAGAGCCCGTGTAGATAAGGACTTTTGCAGGATCCTGAAGGATATCCAGCCCTGGAATACTGAGATTATCTAATTTCTTGGCTGCTTCCTGGATCATTTCTCTGTATTTAAGCAGTTTCAGGCAGAACTCATTTCCATTTTCCTGCATTTCTTTTACACACAGATCAATGGATGACATCAGCACATAGGATGGACTGCTGGACTGATATATAGAAAGAAATTTCTTTAGTTTATTCCTGTCTATAAGACTGCCTGTTAAATGAATAAGCGCTGTCTGGGTCATGGAGGGAAGTGTCTTATGAACGCTGCTTACCACCAGATCTGCACCCTGGTGAACTGCACTTTCCGGTATTCCTTCTCCTAACCCAAAATGCGCTCCGTGAGCTGCATCAACTATAAGCGGAATTCCTCTTTCATGGCAGGCCTTGGCTATCCCTTCAACATCAGAACATCTTCCTTCATAAGTAGGTGAAGTAATAAAGACTGCCTCAACATCTCCTGCTTCCTTCAGAGCGTTTTCAACATCTTCTCTTGAGAATCCGTCAAAGATACCATATTCTTTCATCATCTTCGCCGGGAGATATTCAATATCAAGCTGCCTTAAGTAAGCTGCATGATAAAAAGATCTGTGACTCCCCCTGGCAGAAAGTATCTTTCCATTCCTCGAAACAGCTGCAGAGATAGCCGCCAGAACTCCTGATGTACTGCCGTTAACTAAAAAGAAAGTTTCCTTGGCGCCAAAAAGTGCTGCAGCTCTTTTCTCAGCCTCCAGTATTATCCCTTCTTCATGATGAAGATTATCAAAGCCGTCAATTTCCGTTATATCACAACGAAAAGCACCCTTTAACGGGGTGCTTTCTACATTCCTTTTATGTCCCGGCATGTGAAAAGGATACATGTCACTATCTGCCAGTAAGTTAAGTTCCTGGAAAATATCAGGCATAGTTTTCTACAATCTTTCCTTTTTTAATCTTAAGTGTTTCAAGAGTGGATGCATACTTATCAGCAAGGCAAACTACCCAGGCTTCTCTGCACCTTGGTGGCACAATAGTAAGTGGCCACATATGTTTCCTTATAATGTCCTTCTCCCTCTGAGAAAGAGAGAAGTCCCTGGTTGCATTGCGAAGTGCAATTCCGGGATGATAGAATCCATGAAGCTTTGGATGTATATTGCCCGGTGCCTCAGCATTATGCCAGTCATACAAAAAGTAATCGTGTAAAAGAGCTCCTCTTACAAGCTCACGCATTCTTGCATGGAAGCCCATTTTGTTATTAAGCTTAATGGCACATAAAGCCACATGGATGCAATGCTCATAGACGGTAACATTTCCATGTTGAATAAAGCTTTTTAGCTTAATAAACTGCTCTGAACCAAGAATTTCACCGCCGTAAGTACTAAGTATACGGCGATATTCTTCGTTCTCCTCCATATCATTTAATATCTCCGGATCAAAGGCATCAGGATCATATCCCTTAACATCCAGGACCTTTTTAATTATCTCTTTTTCTTCATCATCTAATCTATGCATGATCTTACCTCAGATAAAATCCACTTTTTATGCCATTCAAACACCTTTCTTGGCTTTTATCATAATAACATATAAAGTAAAAGAAACAATAAAATAAGAAAAAATTTCCAATAAAATAAAAAAACCCGGCACATGGGCCAGGGTAAAAAAAGATGCCTAGAGTCGGAATCGAACCAACGACACGAGGATTTTCAGTCCTCTGCTCTACCAACTGAGCTA
>DFGW01000186.1 GCA_002372465.1 Butyrivibrio sp. UBA3740 | reverse complement strand
TTTAGTTCTTGAGCATACACTAATCAAAGTTGTTCACAGAAAAATCATAGAAAAGGAAATGCAAAATACAAAAAATGGTTTCCGATATGATTGATCATATGATTTTCAATTCTTATAAGAGTCAGCTGAGTTGGGTATAAAATACTTCCTTTAAATCAATCGTTTCTCGTAAACGAAAGATTTAAAGGAGGTATTTTTATTTTGTGCTAAAATTATTTTATAGAGGTGGATAATCCTGAATATCAGAGGTGCAATATAATGGGCTTTGAAGGATGGGTAATACTTAATTCATTTACACTTTTAGTACTTATCGTTTTACTGATTATGTTCAGTAAAAGAGGAATCAAGCTTAAAATGGGAAGAATGTATACGAACATTCTTATCTGTTCGATTGCTCTTATTCTTGCTGATTCCATCGCCAGGATTGGTGATGGCCAGGGTGGCGTGCTTACGATTTTGTCGTACTTTGGAAATCTGGTGCTTTATCTTTTTGATCCAACGCTGGTCCTTTATGCAGTTGGATATGTGGACTGCTGGATGGATGAGAAGTCCAAAAGCAAGCGAACGGCATTTATCAAGGGCTTTAGGGTGTTTGCAATCATTAATGCAGTGGTGGTGTTCCTGGATCAGGTACTGGGCTTTAGATGGTTGTATTATTATCAAAGTGGAATTTATCACAGAGGACAGTTTTTTATGGTCAGGGCAGCATTGCTTTTGGTCTTTATCTCGTTTATCATGATTTATGCGGTTTTCTTCAGGAACAGTATCCTAAGTGATTACCGGAAAACGCTTTTTGTTCTTCCTTTATTTGCCATGGCTGGAACTTTTGTACAGATTTTTACTCCAGGCTTTGCTACAACCTATGCCGGAGTTACTCTGGCTTGCCTTATAGTATTTATCAGTTTCCAGTACAATGATGTAAATGTGGATCTTACTACCGGAATATTGAACAGCAGAGGACTGGAGATGAGGCTTGATGACATGATTGAAGCCTGTGTTTCTGAAGAAAAGAGCTTTTCATCAACACTTTTAACCATCGACAACCTTGCCAGTGTCACCGGTTCCCGTGGGAAGGATGGAGAGAAGGCTGTAAGGACCTTCGCGGATATGGTAGTATCCATCTTCGGAGATGGATACGCAATAGGAAGATTCGGTGAGGAGGGGATATGCGTCATTTCCAATGATCTTACTCCTTCTGATCTGGAAAGTAAGATCCGGGTAGTAAAGATATGTGTTGAGAAAACCAAGAAAAGACTGGGATGGGATAGCAGCGTGAAGCTAAGTAGCAGCATACAGAACTATGATCCCGGGACCGGACAGTCCCCTGAGAACTATAAAAATCAGATAAAAGAACTAATGAAGATATGAAAGGGACAACAATGACATTACTTGAACAGTACAAAGAGATCAACAAAAAGCTGGGCTACATGAGGCATGCAACATCCCTTATGTATTGGGACATGGAGACCACAGCACCGGATGGTGCAAAAGAAAAGCTTTCCGATGCCCTCACATTTTTTTCCACAGAGGCTTTTAAACTCTCTACCAGTGACGAGTTTTATAACCTGGTTCTTAAGCTCTCCGAGCCAGAGGAGTTTGAGAAACTTGACGATGTAATGAAGTTTGACGTAAGCCGTAACAAAAGAGATCTGGACAAGATGAGAAGGGTTCCGGCAGACTTCTATGAGGAATACGTAAAGACCACGACCAAAGCCGGCATCGTATGGCCCAAGGCCAAGCAAAACAGTGATTTTTCTATGTATGAAAAAGATCTTGAGGCAGTGATCGAGGCTGTTAAGAAATACCAGGGCTATATCAATCCTGACATGGATGTTTATGACGCCCTTATTGATCAGTTCGAAGAGGGAATGACCCAGAAGACCATAGACAGGGTATTTTGGGAGCTTCGAAAAGAGCTTGTTCCCCTGGTGGAGAAGGTTACATCCCGCCCTCAGCCTGATCACAGCAAGTTCACCTTCACGGTTCCTGCCCATGTTCAGAAAAAGGTCTGTGAGTTTTTGGTGGAGTACATGGGAATGGATATGCAAAGGCTCGCTCTTGGTGAGACGGAGCATCCATTCACCACCAATATGAACATCGATGATGTGAGAGTGACAAACCACTACAAGGAAAACGCCTTCATAGAGCCACTGTTCAGCGCTATCCACGAAGGCGGTCATGCCATCTTTGAGCAGAACATTGACCATAAGTATGACGGAACAGCCGGCGCTGTAATAGGTTACATGGGACTTCACGAGAGCCAGTCAAGGTTCTATGAGAACATTCTTGGAAGGAACATCAATTTCTGGAAGCCTATCTGGCCCAAGATGACAGAGATGATACCGGAGCTTAAGGATGTTACTTTGGAGGAATTTGTTGCAGAGATCAATTCTGTTCAGAGGAGCTTTATCAGGACTGAAGCGGACGAACTTACCTACTGCCTCCATGTAATTCTGCGATATGAGATTGAACGCGAGATCTTTAAGGGAAAGGTTCAGGTAAAAGACCTTCCTGTTGTATGGAACAGAAAGATGGAAGAACTCCTTGGAATTACTCCTCCTGACGATGCAAGAGGCGTTCTCCAGGACATGCACTGGTCAGACGGAAGCTTTGGCTACTTCCCATCATACCTTCTTGGAAGCATCTATGACGGTATGTTCCTTGAGGCATTAGAAAAAGACCTTGGCAGTATCGATGATATCCTTGCAGCAGGAGATATCAAGAAGATCACCTTGTGGCTTAAGGAGAACATCCACAGGTACGGCTCAACCAGGATCTCAAGTGAAGTTCTTGAAAAGGTATGCGGACAGGAGCTTTCCGCACAGCCCCTTATCAGATACTTCAAAGCCAAATACGACAGATAAACAACTTAGAAGCTATAGGCTCCCGGACAGCCCGGGAGCTTTTATTTTTGGACTAAATACTTTCATATTGCGCAGTTTTATAGTATGTTTATTTTGGTAGATTTTACGGTTTGGAGGAAGTTTTAATTGGATCTTGAAAAGCAGAAAAAAGCTCCCATATACGATGCTTTGGAGCGCTTCAGGAAGCAGAGGGTTGTTCCCTTTGATGTTCCGGGGCATAAAAGAGGCAGAGGAAATGCCGAGCTGGTGAGGTTTTTGGGAGAGAGGTGCGTAGGAATTGACGTCAATTC
>DFGW01000056.1:14329-33772 GCA_002372465.1 Butyrivibrio sp. UBA3740 | reverse complement strand
AAGCTTCCTACATTCACATGTGGCGGTAAGCAGGTTCAGATGGGATCATTCCTTGGATGCAAGGTTCTCGGGGTAAATACGCAGACTGAGCATCCTGTAGAGGCTATGGAACTTGCTGAGTTTCTTACAAGTGAGAAAGCACAGGCAAGAAGATTTGAAGTCCTTGGATATGGACCTTCAAACATAAATGTAGCAAATTCAGAGGCAGTTGCTTCAGATCCTGCACTTAAGGCTCTTGCAGAACAGAGTAAGTTCGCGATCAGTCAGCATGTAAACGGAGCATACTGGACACCGGCAGAAGCCTTTGGAGCAGAGCTTGAGGGACATTCTACAGGTGATCTTCAGACAATGCTCGACCAGCTTGTAGAGCAGGCTACAGCAGAATAAATTATCAGGTAACCGGAGCCGTCGCTTTAAATGGCGATGGCTCTCTTACCTTAAAGGTGGAAACATGATCATTTTAAGTATTATCTATATTCTGATTGAAGTACTTCTGACCATTTTTTTCTTTGATTTTGGACTTAAGTATCTTTCCCACTTTGGAACGCTCGGAGAAAATACTCAGACAAAAGTATGGAATGAACAGCTGCAGATATATGAGCGTACGACAGGAGACAACTCCATGCTCATCCTGCTTTTTTCGGTGCTTACGATTGCTGCGTGTATTCTGTTTGTGTGTGTCCTTTTTCTACTTATTAAGAATGTGCGGACTATGATTGCTCTTTTTAAAAAAGGCGAGCATGTACCGACATTCAGAGAGGTATTTCTGGGGCTATTTGATGAAAAGTTCCATGTAACACTTCTGGCAGCGCCTATGACAACACTGGTTCTGTTTACGGTTCTCCCGATAGTGTTCATGATCCTTATCGCATTTACGAACTTTGATTCCAGCCATCAGCCGCCCGGGGAACTGTTCACTTGGACAGGGCTTACAAATGTTACTGATGTCTTTCTGGGAAACCAGATCAAGACCCATACGTTCTTTGGAATACTGGGATGGACATTTGTATGGGCTATCCTTGCGACCTTTACTAACTATATCCTTGGTATGCTGCTTGCGATCATCATCAATCACAAGCTGGTAAAGTTTAAAAAGATGTGGAGGACTCTTTTCATCATCTCTATTGCCATTCCTCAGTTTGTCAGTCTCCTTCTGATATCACGTGCGCTTGAGCCGGCAGGGGCAATCAATGTTGCTCTGATGAAATGCGGACTTATTTCATCGCCCCTGCCTTTTCTTACCAACACGCTGCTGGCAAGGATCTGCGTTGTTGTAATAAATATGTGGATTGGGATCCCTTATACGATGATGACATTCAGCGGAGTGCTGATGAACATTCCTTCTGAGCTTTATGAGAGTGCGGAAATAGATGGGGCAGGGGTGCTCCAGAGTTTTGTGAGCATCACGCTTCCTTACATGATCTTTGTCACAGCTCCTGCAACCATAACTACATTTGTAGGAAATATCAATAATTTTAACGTGATATACCTTCTGACAGATGGAGGACCGTTTGCTCTTGACTACTACCAGGCTGGAAAGACTGATCTTCTGGTCACATGGCTGTATAAGCTCACGGTTGACCAGCATGATTATGCCCTGGCTTCAACCATTGGTATTTTCATTTTCATGATAGTTTCGACGGTTTCGCTTACTGTCTATAACCACACAGGATCAGTTAAAAAGGAGGATATGTTCCAATGAGCAGACATAAGAAAATGGTCAGCATAGGACTTCATACTCTCCTTACAGTCCTTGCGATAATATGGCTTGTCCCGGTATTCTGGCTGCTTCTGTCATCCTTCAGGGCAGAAAAAGGTGCATATACATCTAACCTCTGGCCTCAGAAGTTTACTTTTGAAAATTACATTCGTCTATTTACTGACACAAGGCTGTTTAATTTCCCAAGATGGTTCATGAATACACTGTTTGTAGCAAGTTGCAGCTGCATCATAACAACCATTCTTACGCTTATGGTTGCGTATGTGTATTCAAGGCTTCGGTTCAGATCAAGGAAGGGACTTATGAACATATCCCTTGTGCTTGGCATGTTTCCTGGATTCATGAGCATGATTGCAATCTATCACTTTATGAAGGCTATAGGACTGGACCAGACTCTTCTTGCCCTTATACTGGTTTATTCGGGAGGCGCAGCGCTGAATTATTACATAGCAAAGGGATTCTTTGATACTATCCCAAAGTCACTTGATGAGGCAGCAAGGATTGACGGCGCAAACAGACATGTGATCTTCTGGAAGATAATACTTCCAAATTCCAAGCCCATTGTGGTAAATACAGCCATCAACGCATTTATAGCTCCATGGGTGGACTTCATTTTTGTTTCAGTGATCATGAAAGATAACTATAACAATTACACTGTAGCCAAGGGATTATATACGATGGTAGACAAGGCAAACATATTTGAGTATTACACAGCTTTCTGTGCAGGAGCTGTTCTTGTTTCCATTCCTATAGTCTGTCTGTTTATAAGGCTTCAGAAATATTACGTGGCCGGTGTAACTGCCGGCGCTTCGAAAGGATGAGTGCATGGATTATTCAGCAATATTTCACCGGCCCATGAGCGAGTATGCCCATGCGGTTGATGAGACACATTATATATTCAGACTCCGGACAGCAAGTAACGATCTTAAAAAATGCATATTCCATTATGCTGACAGGGCAGAAATGGAACCGAAGCTGACTTTTTTTAGTGCTCCAATGAATAAGGTAAGGAGTGACAAGTACTTTGATTATTATGAAATAAGGCTGGAAACCAGGTTCCAGAGAGTGGCATATTACTTTGAACTGAATGATGGAGATGAAAAAAGCTACTATTATGGGGACTGCTTTAGCTTGACACCTGATGCCGAGAGATATGAGTATTTCCAGCTCCCATTCAATTTAAGATCTGACAGGGTCGTTATCCCTACATGGGCTAAAGATGCCGTTGTTTACAACATCTTTCCTGACAGTTTTGCTAATGGTAAAAGAAAAATGGAATCTAAGCAGACTATCGCAGATTACCAGGGAGAGGAATGCAGGTCACTTCATGGAGGAACAATTAAAGGAATTGAAGAAAACCTCGACTATATAAAGAAACTTGGGTGTAACTGTATATATCTCAATCCATTTTTTGTGGCAAGCTCATATCATAAGTATGATCTGATCGACTATTTCCATGTGGATCCCACAAGAGGAACAGATGACGACTTTAAGTCGCTTGTAAAGACAGCGCATGATATGGGCCTGCGCGTTATCATAGACGGGGTGTTCAACCATGTCTGCTTCAGACATCCGTTTTTTAAGGACGTTCTTGAAAAGGGGAAAGAGTCTGAGTACTTTGACTATTTCTATGAAATGCCACAAAAGCCTTCTTTCCCGGAAAAAGGGAAAGATCCGGAATATCTGTGCTTTGCATATGTGCCTGAGATGCCAAAGACAAATACAGCTAACCCTGAGCTAAGGGAGTATTTTTGCAATGTAGGGGCATACTGGGTCAAGGAATTTGATGTGGACGGATGGCGACTGGATGTAGCAAATGAGGTGGATGACCAGTTCCTTAGAGCCTTCAGAAATGCTGTTAAAAATGAAAAGGCAGATGCCCTTGTAATAGGAGAAGTGTGGGAAAACGCCAACCACTATATCAATGGAAACATGATGGACAGTGCCATGAACTATGACTTCAGAAGATTCTGTGGACAGTTCTTTGCAGAAAAGAGCATAGATGCAGCTGAATTTGATGCAAGGATAACAAATCTTCTTATGAGATATCCAAGGCAGGCTACATATGCCCAGCTTAATCTTTTGGACAGCCATGATGTCAGCAGATTCCTTACCGTATGCAGGGATGATATGGACAAAATGGAACTGGCAGTTCTTTTCCAGATGACGTTTGTAGGCATGCCAAGCATTTTCTATGGAGACGAGAAGGGGCTTACAGGGCTTAGCGAGCCCGAATACAGAAGGCCCATGGAGTTTGATAAGGACTCTTATCTTGAAGAAGTATACAGGAAGTTTATAGCAATTCGTTCAGAATATGGAAGCCTTCGCAAGGGAGAATTCGAAACTCTGCTGTCTGAAGGAGATGCTTACGGCTACAGAAGATATGATGAAAAAGGGGCAGTCCTTGTTTATCTGAACAACGGAGAAAAAGACTTGCCTGTGCCAGAAGAGGGCAGGATAATCATTAGTAAGAATTATATGGATGGAAAGCTTTCAAAAAACGGGTATGTGGTATTTGCTAAATAGGTAAAGGTGGTTTATGTCAGCAACAATCTATGATCTGGCGGAAGCTGCAGGGGTGTCGATCTCCACTGTCTCAAAGGCGCTCAATGACAGCTATTCCATATCGGAAAACACAAAGAAAAGAATACGGGAGATTGCCGACAGCATGGGGTATAAGCCAAATGCAAGGGCAAGGAGCTTTGCAAGAAGAAAGAACGGAATAATTCTTTTTGCTGCAGATCTTTCCAGAGGTGTAGGCTTTGAAAATCCTCACATGTTTGAGATAGTTACGGGAGTGGACAGGTATCTTGATGAAAAGGGATATTCCTTGATACTTAAGCATGTTTCAAAGGATGCAGCCCCTGAATCCGTGAAAGAGCTTATGCTTGGCGAGGAGGCAGACGGGATCATCATCCATGCAGGGATCCTTTCCAAGCAGCTTGCCTTTGTTCTTGGAAAAGAGCAGTATCCTCATCTGATAATCGGGAAGCCTGATTTTGCAAACACCTTAAGCTGGATAGATGTAAGTCATGAATCCGCAGGGCAGATAGCTGCCAATTATCTGCTGGATAAGGGCTACAGGAGAATTGTATTTTTAATGGGCGATGCGGTAAATGACCAGATTTCTTTAAGACGTCTTGACGGGATAAACATGGTCTTTGAAGAGGAAGAGCTGTCCATTGAGACTATTACTGGCATAACAAATTATGAGGAAAGCAGGATCATTGCAGAAGAAATTCTAAGGCGTGACAATATACCGGAAGTTATTTTGTGTACAAATAATTATCTTGCAATGGGATGTATGCAGAGCATTAGGACTGAAAAACTCAGCATTCCGGACGACATAGCCATCATGACTTTTGATAACTATCCTTTTTCCATGCTTACTGTTCCAACTCTTACGGCGATAGAAGTAGATATGTATGATATGGGAAATCAGGCTGCAAGATTCATGCTTCAGAAGATAAAAAAGCCCAACTTGCAGACTCAGTCGTTCTGTACTACACCAATACTTATAGAAAGAGAGTCTACTTGAAACAAAACAGGCAGTAGAATCAATCTGAACATGGCTTGACAATAGTACCCGTATTGGGTACTATTTTTATATATATAATCGAAATGATTAGTTATGATATTAAACTACTCAATCTGAGCACACGAAAGAAGCAGGAAAATGGCGATAACGATAAAAGAATTAAGAGAAAATACTGGATTAACACAGAAAGCTTTTGCAGCCAGGTATGGCATACCTGTGGGTACTCTTAGAAGGTGGGAGCAGGGAGAATCAAGACCTGCACCATATGTTTTAGGCATGCTTTCGAAACTGATCCCTTCACCCGAGAAATACTCGGAGATAATAAAGGCTTCAAATGGTGATGAGTATTTCTATGATAAGAATGCAGGGAGTATTACAGATAAGTGTGGAAACACGATACGGATCGGAAACTCTCTTGAAGGAGTAAAACGGGAAAACCTGCCACTCTACGTCAAGGACATGTTTGATTCATTTTATGAGATACGCGCTAAATTCGAAAAGGACTGCGAGTATGACAAGAATGAAGATATCATATGGAGCTAAAGCAGCTTTATGAACAAAAACTCATGAAGCTGGAAGCTTTCCAAAAAGGCAGGAATATTTGGAAGGATGTGTAGACTGCCATGTATCTCCGGGTACCATAGGCATATCAGGTGATCAGATATTCCAAAATGTGGCTGTAATTCCAAAATGTGGCTGTAGATGCTTATTGGTGCTCTTTAATACAGCATAACGTGTATATGTAATTGCAAATATGATAAAATGATGTGGTTAGATATACAAAAAAGGGGGTTACTATGAGCACATCACTTATACCGATCAAAGGGATCAGTCAGGCATTAAAAAAGGAACTGTCAAGAAGATGTAAGATCAAGGATATCGAAACTCTTTTAAAAGAAGGAAGAACGCCTCAGCAAAGAAAGAGCATAGCTGATGCTATAGGGATTGACAGAAAGTACGTGGATATCTGGGTAAAACAGGCAGATCTATGGGGGATTTGCGGCATGACAGAAGACTTTGCTTATCTTCTTGTAATGTCAGGAGTACGCTGCGCTGAGGACCTTGCAAAGATAGACGTTACTATCACAAAAAGCGTTCTTCGTTCTGTCTCAAATACGCACCCCGGTTACGTTTATGATGAGGCTTTAATTGAGCAGCTAAAAAGTGCTGCTAAAGATCTGGTCAATAGCGTTGACAGGACAGATGAAAATAGGGTGACATTTTCTGAAGATGACCCTGAGCCGGCCTTCCTTTATGGATGCAGTGGGAGCAATAAAGATTTCGGAAAGATCCAGGTATCTGTTACGCTTCCTGACGGACACTCCTATGAAAATACCATTTCATTCCCGTATTCTTACGGCGGCGCAGGTAGCGTAGATAGTAGCCAAAGGCCATCTGGCAGGATAGATCATCCTGGCACAAAAAATGACTATGAAGAGGCTCCGTCCGGGCGTGTTGACCATTCCGGAGCAAAAAGTGAGTATGAGGAAAGGCCATCCGGAAGGGTAGACCATCCAGGGATGACAGGGGCAGACAGTAAAAAGAGTGAAAGCACTAGCACCACTTCTGGTAAAAGCGGAAGCACAGGGCGACGCAGATGAAAGTATGAAACGGCTTGGCCTTTTGGCCTTGCCGTTTTTTCTTGAAGGAATACCTTTACATTTATAAAAAGATATATTATAGACGATGATTTTAGCCTTGTCTGTCCGTTTGATTGACCATATGTGGTGAGATGAACTACCATTTCCGATGTTGTCGGTGATGGTAGTTCATTTACTGCCTTTGCATGCTATAATACAGTGTCATATCCAAAGGCCATCAGTTTTACGGAATGACAAGATTTTTACGTTTTTTGTCTGGCTGTATTACCTAAAAATGCGTCAAGACGCAATAAATGGTAATAAATTATGTCCTTATGTCCTAAGACATCAGCGACCATGTAAATATCGCCGCTTTTGTTGTACAGTATTGTTCCTCGGAAGTGATCTATTAAAGTAACGTGTTTTTGTAAAAAAGCTTGCATACACATGGCCCCAAAAATGGGCAGGAACTCTGATATACTATTATGCAAAGAAAAGAACAGGGAAGAGAAAATGCTTAAAGATAAGGATATAAGAGAGCCGCTTTTTGACTTTCTTGAAGAAAAATATGGAAAAATAAGGATCATAGAAGAAAAGACAATGGGGCGTTCCCGAGCAGACATCGTTATGGTAACAACTGGAAGTATCTACGGGATAGAAATAAAGTCAGATGCAGATACCTATGCAAGGCTCGCAAGACAGGTAAAAGACTATGACAAGTTTTACGACTTCAACATTGCAGTAGTTGGCTCAAGCCATGGAATGCATGTAAAAGAGCATATTCCTGATTACTGGGGGATAATAACGGTTGAAGAAATTGAAGGAATACCAGACTTTTATATGTATAGAGAAGCTAAGCCAAATCCAAAGATGAAGCTTGATAATAAGTTAAAGATCCTTTGGAGACCGGAACTGGCTGTCATCCAGGAAAAATTTGGCATGGCAAAGTATAAAGAAAAGAGTAAAGACTTTGTTATAGATAAAATATGTGATCTTGTGCCGGATTTAGTGGAAATGAAGGAATTATCTTCAGTCATAAGCAATCTCCTTTTGGAGAGGGATTACAGTAAAGTTACAGAAAAGCTAACGGAGTACCGGAAAGGAGAGCTTCAAAAGCTGATAGAAAAAGAGACTGATCCGAAACGTAAGTTAGAACTGATGGTGGAACAGGCTTCTAAAGCAGGGAATTTCTCAAAAAAGAAAAGAAGAGGTCGTAGAAGGTAGTCAGCTTTTCTAAAGAAATCTTAAAAACGAATTACAAGACCTTTGTTGTGAGGAATATTGGACTTATAAAAGTTTATACTTCTACTACAAGGAAAAGTAAAACTAAGTTGGGGCGGGGTACAGATTATATATCTGTACCTCGCCCTGTGCCCTCATAAAGGAGGCTGTCATGGAAAGAATTCTATTTTGGATCAGAAAGTGTCTGAATAAAAAGAGCAGATTTTGTAAGCATTTCTGCGGAACGTGTGAACACTACGAAATATGCAGAAAAGACGGAGAGTGGAGGTGATTTTATGTTCTTTGGAAAAAGAGATAAGGATGTAAGACTGACAGATAGCCAGTACAACAAACTCGTAGGCAGCATGAACAAGAAAGAGCGCAGAGAGTTCGAACGCAGACAGGAGGAGCTTCGTCGCGAGAGGGAAGAAGACAGGCTCCTTGGATGGCTTGAGTTTGAAGATGAGCTTGATGATATGTAAGTAGGGAGCGTTCCACGGGAACTAAAAGCGGCCAAAATCCGATTGAATCAGATTTTGGCCGCTATCTTATTTTATATATACCACACGGGAACTATCAGATTATTACTGTCTACAGCTGAAAGCTCAGGCCGCATGCATATTATTGCGCCGCAGCCTCTTGGTGTTGTTGCTTTGTCTAATACTGAAAAAGCGCCTACCAGCTCAGTGCCTGGATTGACCGATCTTTTGACCTCTATTGGATGGAGCATTCCATCACTTTCAAGGATCATATCGACTTCCTTATTGTCCTTATCCCTGTAATACCAGAAGAGGCAATCCTTAGCTGCGTTTTTATAGGATTTGATGATCTCCATGACAACGTAGTTTTCAAGAATGTGTCCGGCAAGAGCGCCGTTTGCAAGGATCTCTGGGGATGAATATTTTGTCAGGTAAGCCACAAGGCCGGTATCAAAGAAATACAGCTTTGGTGCCTTGATCGTTCTGTGGAGCAGATTGTTACTGTAAGGCCGAAGCAGTGTGATGATTTCTGACTTTTCAAGGACCTGGAGCCAGCGTTTTGCGGTATTATCGTTTATTCCGACATCTTCGGCCATAGCGTGTACATTAAGTACCTCGCCTATCCTTGATGCAGCTGATCTTATAAAGTCCTGGAATAAGAGCTTATCTACTCCTTGGATCAGGTCGCTTACATCTCTTTCTATGTATGTCTGGATGTAACTGCTGTAGTAAACATCTCTGTCGGTGAACTTTCCACTGATAAGACCAGGCATTCCGCCCATCCAGATGCGTTCATATATTTCATCCAATGAAGCAGGCGCATGTGTCTTTTTACGTTTCTTAAGTTCGTTAAGATCAACAGAAAATGGACTGGAAACATCTTTTCCATATGCTTCGTGTTGCGAAAGAGGAGGGAGCCTGAGTATTGCAACTCTTCCGGCCAATGACTCCTGTGCCAGGTCCATGAGCTTGAAGGCCTGCGAACCTGTAAGCCAGAATGATCCCGGGGCAGCACCTTTGTCTATTGCGATCTTGATATATGAAAAGAGCTCCGGAGCATACTGCACTTCATCGATCATGACAGGCGGTTCATGGATCTGCAAAAACATTGCAGGATCTTTTTTGGCAAGAGCACGGGCCTCCAGGTCATCTAATGTGACGATTTCTCTTTCTTTTCCCTGTTCTTTCATTATGGTTTCAAACAAAGTGCTCTTTCCAACCTGTCTTGCACCTGTGATCAGGATGGCTGAGTACTCTTTGTTAAGGTCTATTATCTTAGATTTAAGATCCCTTTCGATATGTCTCATGATAAATCCTTTCGGCTAAAATGTGATTCAATCATATTTTAGCCGAAAATGGTTGTCATATCAATAGGCTAGCGGAAATGAACAATTTGAAAGAATTTATTAAGCTGATGCAATCCACTTCAACTCAGATATTTGTTATGACATTGCTGAGTTTGAAGATCTCATGGATACACATTTTTGGTATTTTATATATGAATGATACGCATGGATATTATCGGCAGGCTGAAACGCCTGCCATTTTCATGGGCAAAAAAATGCCCATCACCTTTTGTAGAATATGAGCATAAGATACGAGAAAGCACCTATTTATGCGGAGAAAGAAATATGAGTGTGGAAGGAAAAAGAGGAGTATTCTGGCTTGTTGACGAAGAGCTAGTCATAGCCAGATATGAAAAAGGAATCACAGAAGGTCTTTCAAAAGACGGCACAAACTACAACCATGAACGGTTTTGGGAGTTTGTAAAGCCAAAGGGGTGCCGAAAGCCGTATAACTACTATCCCAGGGGGAGAGTGGAAGTTTCAAACAAGGGAAAGCCCATAGTTTACATGAGCCCTTATATAGAAGATTCATATGTTGCGAGAGTGCTGGAATGGCTTGGTATTGAAGAGGAGCCAACCATACACATAGATGGAAGCAAGCATTATCGTTGTCATTTAGACGAGGAGAACTAACAGGTTCTGCTCGATGGAGGTAAAAGAATGGTTTTTTATGAATTTGGTATATCTTACACACTTAATGAAGAGGCTGTGAAAAAGGAAAAGGAATCCAGAACCCGTGATTTCACAGTGCGAGAAGATTGGGAACGTTTTGTAATGGGCATTAATGACCAGCTGGGAATTGAGTGTGGCCTTGATGGGAACATTTCACTTCTAATCGTAGATGGCAGAGAAGGCTACCTTTCTCTTCATAGATGAGGCGTATTCTATGGTGGATGACAGCAACAGTTTTGGAGATGAGGCCATCAACACCATTGTTCAGGAAATGGAGAATCATAGGGATGACGTTATCGTGATATTCGAGGAAGCCTGCAGTCATGAAGAGTTTGGAAACGGAAGGTTTGTCCGCAATCTCTAAGAACAAGCAGAACTTCACCAATCTCAGAGGCTTATCAGGGATAATAGGGGTAAAAAGATATCTCGAGAGAAGATCATGCAGTTGCAGCCAGAGGACTTCGAAACTGTGGCAGGAAACCAGTATAAAGAAAAGAAACAAGGAATAGGATTTGTCGTATAACAGGTGGACAGATGCTGTCCTGACAGAATGATATAGTAAAAGCCAGGTTGCCCTGGCTTTTACTAAGTTATTTTGCTTTATGCAAAAGAAATTCCGGAATCTGGAGCTGCACAGGTTTTGTCGTAGGTTTGGGCTGAGGTACGTTAAATAATGGAACATCTGATGCTTGCTTTGCATTTTTGAGGAAGTCTATATTTGGATTGACCCGGATAGGAGTTTCCTTTTGAGGGAGTATCTTTTCAACGGCCTTTTTATACTCTGGCTTTGGTGTTTCTGATGTTTCAGTTATCTGCTTCATGCCGGTGGCGATCACTGTAACGACTATTTCTTCGGTGCTGGACTTTTCACCACTTACCGTGCCCCAGAAGATATTCACATTATCACCGGCCTGTTCCCTGATATATGATACGGCTTTATTAAGCGCGATGAGATCCACTTTACCACTGGTATTAAGGAGAATATTTGATGCACCGGTGACCTTCGTATCAAGAAGAGGTGAGCTGATAGCCTTTTCTACCGCATCAACGATTGTTTCCTCTCCGGAAGCAATGCCTATACCAAAAAGTCCGTAGCCCTTGTCTTTCAGAGTTGACTTAAGGTCGTTGAAATCAAGGTTTATGGTTCCGTGGTTGAATATGATGTTGGTTATACCTTCTATGGTATAGCGCAGGACTGAATCGCAGAGTGTAAAGGCATCATCAAGAAAGAACTGCTTGTCAGTGATGGTAAGGAGTTTGTCGTTAGGGATCACAAGGAGAGTGTCAATGTTCTGCTCAAGTTTTTTTAACCCCGTCTGAGCTGCATAGACTCTGGGCTTACTTTCAAAAGAAAAGGGCATGGTTACTACTGCGACGGTAAGGATTCCAAGATTTTTGCAGATCTGAGCAACTACCGGGATAGCGCCGGTACCTGTACCTCCACCCATTCCGCAGGTAAGGATGACCATGTTGGCGTCATGGACAAGCTCTGCAATATCTTCCTCGCTCTCTTTTGCAGCGGATTCGCCCACTGTGGGATCTCCGCCTGCACCATAGCCCTGGGTGAGCTTTGCTCCAAGTTGGAGTCTTTTGGTGGCAGGGCATTTATCCAAGGTCATCGAGTCGGTGTTGAGGGCTGCATAGGTTACAAAGTCTGATGCTTTTTCTATCATTCTTGTAACTGCATTGTTTCCGCCACCACCTATGCCGATGACCATAACTTTAGGACCATTTTTGCTGTTTGCAAAGGATTCTTTTATTTCTAGCATGAGTACCTCCTGTTTGCACAAGTGCAAATATGAAAAAGACAAATTTGCATTTATGCAAGTATTATCTGATTTACAATATAGCGTTTATGCAAATCTATGTCAATAAAAATTTGCATAAATGCAAATTTTGTTGTAACATATACAACAGACGAGGTAACGCATATGCAAATTGGTGAAAGATTAAAACTTAAGAGAAAAGAACTGGGTATATCTGTTGAGAGTATTGCTGAGCAGCTTGGGGTATCTTATACGACCATTTACAGATATGAGGCGTCAAGCATAAGCAAGATCCCGGTAGAGACCTTTGATAAGATTTGCAAGATCCTTGGTGTTACGCCTGCTGAGCTTATGGGGAGCAATGATGCTACAGAGGCGGACAAGGAAGAGATTGCAAAGCTTCCCAATCATTTTGAGAATCCTCAGGAAGCAATTGAGTTCATTTTAAAGACGCCAACGCTTGCTGCATTTGGTGGCTATGACCCTGCCCAGATGGATGAGGACACAATTGTGGAATTTGCCAATGAGCTTTTGGGGCATCTTAAGGTTATGAGCCATAGATATCAGAAAAAGGGGGCATCGGGGGATGAGAAAACAGGAAATCGTTAAACTGGCCAGGGGGCTTAAGGAGACATACAAGACCAATGATCCTTATGAGCTTGCAGAGATTTTTGGTATAAAAGTATTGGAAAAGGACCATTCCATTAAAGGATTCAAGGCGCAGGCTGTTAAATTCAGAGGGTATGCGCCATATATAGCGATCAATGCCAATTATACGGAACTGGCCAAAAAGGTTCTTTGCGCTCACGAATTGGGGCACATTTTTTTACATGATGAAACACTTAATTACTTCGCCGACATCGGCGGTAAGATCAATATGGAAACAGAGTATGAGGCAAACCTGTTTGTCCTTGCACTACTGGAAGACCAGGCAAGACTTAAGGTTGATATGACTGAGATTTCTCCATATATGCTTCAGACTATTATAGAAAGCAATATCGAATTACAATAAGCTGCTTCCACCCACCGGGCATGTGCAAAAAAATGCACATGCCCGGTGTTATTATGTGGAAAAAGAAAGGCGGACACATTTTGTCCATCACGTTTTTTATACTGTTCCGTACAAAATCGAAAAAATTCTGAAAGGGGGGATAAAACATGACATATAAGGTGCTGGTAGATGGAAAAGAGCGTATTGTTTATATTCACTGTAATTCTTTTGACAATGCATGGAATATAAAAGCTAGAGTGGGCGTAATGCGATATTTTTTAATCAACGAAGGCGCTAAAGATGTCGAGGTGCTTGATCATGATCTATCTGACAGTAGGCATGGAGAACATCTTGATATTAGTTTTGAAACTCCTTGGGATGGCTTCTATGCCCTGCAAAAAGAGGAAGTTGCAAAAACTGAAGAAGAAAAACGAGTATGCGATATGCTCTATGCGGGCAAAGGCTATATAGATTGCATGCTCGCATCTACTATGTCCCATGATGAATTTCGGGATTTCTATCAGAGGCTGGCGGATTGGGAAACTGCGCACTGCGGGAAATAGTTGTTGTGGATAAATGAACAATTGTGCGTGAAGATTTTAATTGTTTTTTAATAATACTGAAAGACTATAAATAGTATGATTGTTGGTAGAAAGGATTGAGACATGAGCGTTAATAACATTGATATCTTAAAAGGACTTAATCAAATATTTGATTTTCTTGGACCATACGGAGGGAGAATAACTATTGATGAGGACTGGGAATTTGTCTGTAAGGTCTATCTTGTAGATGGAACATATGAGGTGAATATGTGGTCTTACGGTGGGGAAGAACATTGGAATCTTATAGATCCGTCTTTTAGGATAGAGGTGACGTTTGATGAGGATCGAAAGAAAATTGTAAGTGCTAAACCTATCGAATATTTTTCACAGTGGCTGGGTGGCGATCTTCTTATGAATGTGTATGAAAACTCAGATAAGTATGAAGGGGACTGCGAAAGCATGGAGGAAGATATTAATGAGCGGCTTTTAAGCTATATTGGAACGATAACCGTAATAAGGCCATATCTAACAGATCCAAAGAAAGTAGAGCGATATGAGGAATATGAAACCTCTTGAAATGGAGACCTATGACTAATATTAGAATATATCAGGGCAATCAGATAGGCGGATGCGTTACCGTCATAACAGGAACTTATAAAGGCAAGACACATAGGATAATGATTGATTATGGCTCATCTTTAGCTGGAAGTGAAACAAAGAAGGATTTTGATTATCCCTGGGATGATGAGCCGGTTGATGCAGTGTTTTTTACCCATTATCACGGGGACCATGTAGGAAGAATCATGGAGATCCCGGAGAGCATTCCGCTTTATATGGGACCAATTGCGCAAAAGGCCATGATAAATATTCAGGAAGCGTTGGGGAATTCTGATAGGGTTACTAATGCAAAAGAACACTTAAAAGAAGCAGAGCTACTGAAGAGCAAGCGAGTAAGATGCTTTCATTACAATGGCTCATACTACGATGCTATCAAGGATATACCGGGCTTCTCTATTGAGCCCTATAGCGTGGACCACTCAGCATATGATGCCTACATGTTTTTAATAGAGACTGATGATGAGAGCAGAAAAACTGGAAAATATGTAACGCTCCATACCGGGGATTTCCGTGGACATGGAAGACGAGGGCAAAAGATGATAACTCTTATACAGTCTTATGTTCACAAGTTTGGTAAAAGAAAAGTAGATGCTCTTGTAATTGAAGGAACTATGATGAGCAGGTCGAAAGAGAAGGTATTATCAGAGCCGCAGATGCAGTATAAGGCAGCAAAATACCTCAGTAGGCATAAGTATGCTTTTCTTGTGTGCTCATCTACTAATGTTGACTCTCTTACAAGTTTTTATCAGGCGGCGCAAATGGCGGCATTCCCGGGAAAGCGCTATATGTATGCGTATAACAAGTATCTGTTAAAACAGTTAAGGTTATACAGTGACACAGCAGGGGCTTTTTCGGAGGCATATCGTTTTGATAATACTGCGCTAATGGACTTTGATTACAAGATTCAGTATGGGCCATTTGATGATTACACGACTCAACTGGAAGTAATGCAGCGATATGGTTTTATTGCGGTTATCAAGCCCGAGGAATTCTGCGAAAAATATCTCGGTACATTTGTTGAGGCATATAAGAACGGAAAAATCCATGAAATGCCTGTCATAATATACTCAATGTGGGATGGCTATCTCGAGAAGGATAATAAGGCAGCAAAGCCTGAATGGATCGATTTTTTTGAAAAGCAAGAGCAAAAGGGCGTTGAGGTATATCATCTTCATACAAGTGGTCATGCGACCTCAAAAATGCTAGCGCAGGTGATAAATGCCGTTAATCCTCAGGATGAGATCATTCCAATGCATACAGAAAGGCCGGAGGCGTTTAGTGAGCTTCCTATCAGAGCAGAGCTCAAAGATAGGATTAGAAAATGAGGTGTCAATTTGGCGACATATGTTATTTCCGATATCCATGGTCATTATGACGAGTTTATGAAGCTGATCGATAAGGTTAGTTTAAAAGATGAGGATACACTTTACGTGCTGGGAGATATCCTTGACAGAGGGCCACATCCCATCAAGACACTGTTTAAACTGATGGAGATGCCAAATGTCATTTGCATGGTGGGCAATCATGAGCTAATGGCACTGGACTGTTTTATATTCCTTACCAAAGAGATTACAGACGAATCTTTAAATGAGTTGGATGAGGAGACCATAGATAACTATCTGTGCTGGCAAAGCAATGGTTGCGAGTCGACTCTTGCAGAGTTTAGAGCACTTGATCCTCAGAAAAGGCAGGATGTCATTGATTTCATCAGAGAGTTTCTCATATATGAGGAGCTTACTGTTGCTGGAAAGAAGTTCCTTTTGGTTCATGCAGGGCTTGGAAACTATTCCCCGGGAAAAGACATTGAAGACTATTCTATAAAAGAGCTCATCTGGGACAGGGCAGACTATGGTATTCAATATTATCCCGATGTTTACGTGGTTACCGGGCATACGCCTACACAGTATATAGAGGAGAACCCAACCCCCGGGCGAATCTTTAAGAGTAACAACCATATAGCAATAGATTGTGGCTGCGGCATTCCGGGAGGAAAACTCGCTGCAATTTGTTTGGATACGTTGGAAGAATACTATGTATAGCAGCTAGAGAAGAGTTCGCATTACAAATATTAAGATTGACGATAAAGTCTATGGGGAATGGAAGAGGATGCAGGTGAACGCATCCTCTTTTTCGATATTGTTTATGCTTTTCTGATTTTAGTTCAAGGGGCGTTTCTTCAAGTCGCTGACCAGCTTTTTTAAAAAGGCTTCTGTATTATTTCCGACTATGCTTTCCTGTGAAAACGAAATCAGGCCAAATTTCACACCGCTTTCACCCTCGTTTAGTACATCAATGAAAGTTTTTTTTATGACTGAATCCTCGAGAAATGAATGTAATTCTGGTACTAGGAAATATGCATTAACACAACTTGAGCTTTTGTGATTTATAAAATCTCCGAATCCTCTATGGTTACTTCTGATTCTAGGATACTTGTTTTTTGAAGCTTCCTTCATGTCTTTCATTAACATTGCATAAAAGAATAGCTCAGAGATTATACCTAATTTTACGTTACCTTTTCTTTTTAACTCAAATACACACAATTCATTATTATCATTGATTCCCCAAAGGTCAAAGTAACCAGCGTTGAAGATTCTAGTTGAGCAGCTGGGCTCTCCGATAAACATACAGCATGGTAATTGATCAAATAGCCGATTGTTCCCAAAAACATTAGCCACCTGAGGTGGAAGATTGTTGTTCTTTGATTGTATCATAAACCATTTTTCAAGATGATTTTCAGCTATTTTGTCAGTGTATGAGATTGAATCGGATTTTTTATCATAGCCCTTAATTCCGCCTTCCACAGTAGGCTTGGTTATCCATAGCTCTCCGTTTTGCAGGGCAGTAGTATATAGCTTTTCAAATTTGTCTACTTCTTCAATGTTAGAATTATCTATAACAAATCCGCGACCTTGATACTTACATCTAAACCTCATTACACGATACAAGAACCGCATATAATGAAGTCTAGCTGGCTCAGCATAAGCTTTGCCGTTTTTGCCTAAGTAATAGGGCTGAGTCAGGCTAGTCCACTCGCTATTTCTATTTTTGGGGTTTTTATCGTATTTACCAGTATAACTGTCAAATTTTAGTGTTATAGTTATATTTCGATCTACACTCCAGATACTAATAATAATGCTTTCAAAATTAGAGCTATCTTCTTGCATATTAGCAACTGTATTGTGAATATGAATCACAATGCTATCATCTTTTTCGTCTAAAGAAATCTTACTTGAATAACGCAGCTCTTTACCCTTGATTGTTATTGATTTCTCAGTATTCATCGTGGAAACTCCTTTCACTAAACCAGTCTTTAAGGGTGAACACTTGTCATAAAATAGTTTCTTTATCATCATTGTATCATAATGTGAGAAATGGTTTCATGGTGATATATTTCCTGCCGTGACTGTTCTGCTCTTTTGCCATATATGTAAAAGAACAGGCGTGTTTAACGTCTATGTCGTTCATTACTGGATTTCCTCCTGCATTTAATTATTTGCCAGAAAAATATCACGGGGCATGCGCAAAAAAAGTGCATGCCCTTAAGTATGCTAAGAATGAGGACTTATAAGCAATCATAAGTTATTGAAATTAATAATTGGGTGAGTGGTCAGAACGTGTCCACCTCATTTTCTATACTTGAAAATGGGTCTTATCACCCTTGGATTGAACTACAAATGCCGATTTTATGCGGCTTGGAGGGGTTATGAGTAGTAAAAGTGACAACAAAAAATGGGATCCTGACGAGATCGAATTTAATCTCGATAAACTCTCGGAATACCTGCGAGGTTTACAGCCTGGGCAGTATGCAAATGTGGAAGAGATGGTTGAGAAATGTGTGATGAGGGGGAGGAAGAGCCATGAATAAGCTGTTTTTAGAAGCGTTTCCAACGCTTGAGCTTGATCCTGATATAAAAGAGTGCTTTGAGAACGTGATCATCGAGAAGATATCATCCACCAGAAAGCAGGACTTTATCCGTATCTATATCACAAGCGATTTGCTCATAGAAAAGCCTGTGATATATAAGGCAGAAAATGAGATCAGGAAACAGCTCTTTTCCGAAAAAAAAGTCTCTGTAAAGATATATGAAAAGTTTGTACTGTCTTCGCAGTACACTCCTGAATATCTCTATGACCTGTATTGTGACAGCATTCTTACAGAGTTTAAAGCTTACGACCCCGTGGAATATATACTGCTGAAAAAAGCAGACATCTCCTTTGAAGAGAATGGGCAGGTAACGATCTGTCTTGAAGACTCGGTTGTAGCTCATAAGAAAGCTGCGGACATAATACGTATCTTTGAAAAAATCTTCAATGACCGGTGCGGCTTAAATGCGTCCATGAAAGTGACGTATAAGGCAGTTGAAAGCAGAAGAGAAAACAAGGACCTTATCGATACAATGGCACAGCAAGCTGCGCATCTTGAGGCAGTTGCAGAAAAGAAAGAAAAAGAGACTAAGCCCGGCCCTAAAGAAAAATCAGAGCTTAAAAAGCAGGCTAAGGGGACCTGGGGCGGAAAGTCCTCATCTCAGAAGGGAAGTTTCGTGCGACAAAAGCTTCCTGATGATCCAAACATGATATATGGCAGAAATTTTGAAGAAGATACTACTCCAATCGAGAACCTGGTGGGAGAAATTGGAGAAGTTACTATACGCGGAAAGGTCCTTAGCTACGAGAACAAGCCCTTTAAGCAGAATGAAAAGTCCATCCTCATGTTTACAGTATCCGACTTTACAGACAGTATAAAGGTCAAGATCTTTGTGCCAAGTGAACGGGTACCTGAACTCGAGAAAAAGATATATGTAGGAGCTTTTCTGAAGATCAAGGGAATGGCACTGATGGATAAGTTTGACCATGAGGTATCCATGCAGAGCGTCGTTGGCATCAAGGCAATTCCGGATTTCACAGAAAAGCGTATGGATAACTATCCCCAAAAGCGTGTAGAACTTCATTGCCACACCAAGATGAGCGAT
>DFGW01000056.1:0-14289 GCA_002372465.1 Butyrivibrio sp. UBA3740 | reverse complement strand
ACCAAGATGAGCGATATGGACGGGGTTTCAAGTGCAGGAGACATCGTGGCACAGGCCTATGCGTGGGGAATGCCGGGGATAGCCATAACTGACCATGGGGTTGTACAGGGGCTTACGGAAGCCTATCACTTTATCCAGAAATATAAGGATAAGCATAAGGATTCCGACATAGATAAATTCAAAGTCATTCCTGCCGTCGAGGGGTACCTGGTAGATGATCTTTGCAAGATCGTGCTTAATAACAAAGGCCAGCAGCTAAAGGGAGAGGCGGTTGTAGTTTTTGATATTGAAACTATTGATACATCTCCGGTAAGGGGCAAGATCATCGAGATTGGTGCTGTAAAGATAAAAGAAGGAACAGTCATAGGAAGATTTTCTGAGTTTATAGATCCCAAGATCCCAATCCCGCCCGAGACCACGAGGCTTACAAGCATTACTGATGACATGGTGATAGGAGCTCCAACGATTGATGTTGTGCTTCCAAAGTTTGTTGATTTTTGCGGAGACTGTGTTCTTGTTGGGCACAATGTTTCCTTTGATATCAGCTTCATAAAAGAGAACTGCAAAAGACAAGGGATAGATAAAGAGTTCACCTGCATCGACACTATGGGCCTTTCCAGGGCTTTTTATCCTGATCAGGCCAAGCACAACCTTGATGCTGTATGCAAAAAGCTTGGTGTCGTCAATGAACACCACCATAGAGCTATATCTGATGCTGAATGTACTGCTGAGATTTATGAAAAATTCCAGGACATGCTTTTTGAAAGGGAAATATATGACCTTGAGGCAGTAAAAGTGCTGGAAGACTGGGATCCTGAGGTGGTCAAAAGGCTTTATTCCCATCATGTGATCATACTGGCAACAGACGTTGTAGGAAGGACTAATCTCTACACGCTTATAAGCAAATCGCACCTGGATTTCTTCTACAGAAAACCGATTATTCCAAAGAGTTTATTGATGGAATACAGAGAGCAGCTGATAGTGGGATCTGCGTGTTGCGCGGGCGAACTGTACGATGCTGTTTTAGAAGGGAAAGCTGATGAAGAGATAGCCAATATCGTGAATTTTTACGACTACCTGGAGATCCAGCCCATAGCTAATAACCGCTTCATGATTGAAAGTGAAAAAGACAAGTATGCGCACATCAAATCAGAAGAGGACTTAAGGGATATCAACAGGGAAATCGTAGCGCTTGGGGAAAAGTTTGATAAGCCCGTGGTTGCAACCTGTGATGTGCATTTCTTAAATCCGGAAGATGAGATTTACAGGCGGGTCATCATGGCGATGAAGGGCATGGATGGGGAGACGCCGGCACCTCTTTTCCTGCGGACTACTGAAGAGATGTTAAAAGAGTTTGAGTACCTCGGGGAGGAAAAGGCCAGAGAGGTGGTAATTGAAAACTCAAACAGGATCTTCGATATGTGCAACAATATTGCACCGGTAAGGCCTGATAAGTGTCCGCCTGTTATTGAAAACTCAGACGAGACACTGAGGAATATCTGCTATGACCGTATCCATGAGCTCTATGGGGAACAGCTCCCTCCCATTGTAGAGGAGCGTTTGGAAAAAGAGCTAAAGTCCATCATAGGCAACGGATATGCGGTTCTTTACATAATCGCGCAAAAGCTGGTATGGAAATCTCTGGAAGACGGTTATCTTGTGGGTTCAAGAGGCTCCGTAGGTTCGTCCTTTGTTGCATTTGCTGCAGGAATAACGGAAGTAAACTCCCTTCCTCCGCATTATCTTTGCCCCAAGTGCAAGTACAGTGACTTTGACAGCGAGGAAGTAAAGAAATATGCAGGTAATTCCGGGTGCGATATGCCGGATAAGATATGCCCTAAGTGCGGAACCATGATGAAAAAAGAGGGCTTTGACATTCCCTTTGAGACCTTTCTTGGATTCAAAGGAGATAAGGAGCCTGATATAGATCTTAACTTTTCCGGAGAATATCAGGCGAAAGCCCATAAATACACGGAAGTTATCTTTGGTGAGGGTCAGACCTTCAGGGCAGGAACAATCGCATCTGTGGCAGAAAAGACCGCCATTGGATATGTGAGAAAGTACTTTGAACTGGAGAATATCCATAAACGCAACGCAGAGATAGAGAGGATTTCGCAAGGGTGTATAGGCGTTCGCAGGGGAACAGGTCAGCATCCGGGTGGAATCATTGTGCTCCCTGTAGGTGAAAATATCCACAGCTTTACTCCCATACAGCATCCTGCCAATGATCCGACAACGCCAATCATAACGACGCACTTTGATTACCACTCGATAGATCACAACCTGCTAAAACTGGATATCCTGGGGCATGATGATCCGACCATGATAAGATTTTTGAACGACTGTACAGGCAAAGACCCCCAGCTTGTTCCGCTTGATGACAAGAAGGTGATGTCTCTTTTCATGAACACGGAGGCACTTGGCATTACACCGAAGCAGATTGGTGGGACAAAGCTTGGATGTCTTGGTCTTCCTGAGTTTGGAACAGACTTTGCCATGCAGATGGTCATAGATGCACAGCCGCAGTCTTTTTCTGATCTTATAAGGATCTCGGGTCTGTCTCATGGTACTGACGTATGGCTTGGAAATGCAAAAGACCTGATAGAAGCAGGTACGGCAACGCTGAGCTCCTGTATATGCTGCCGTGACGATATCATGGTCTATCTTATCCAGATGGGGCTCGACAAGCCTGAAGCATTCAGCATCATGGAGCAGGTCAGGAAAGGAAATGTTGCAAAGGGCAAGGCGACCAAGTGGGAAGAGTGGAAAAAAGACATGGCAGACCACGGCGTGCCTGACTGGTACATAGAGTCCTGTCAGAAGATCCAGTACATGTTCCCCAAGGCCCATGCAGCAGCCTACGTAATGATGGCATGGAGGATTGCTTATTTTAAGGTATATATCCCGCAGGCATTCTACGCTGCCTGGTTTTCAATAAGAGCCAAGGCTCTCAATTACGAGAGGATGTTTCAGGGGCTTTCCAACTTAAGGCGATACATGGCTGAATACAGAGCCAGGGAGGATGAGCTTTCTGCAACAGAAAAGGATGAACTTGTGGCAATGAGGTTGGCTGAGGAGATGTATGAAAGAGGCATTGAAGTTGAACCTATCGATATCTACAGAGCAGAATCCAGGTCTTTTAAGGTGATTGGGAACAAGATAATGCCAAGTCTTGTCAGCCTTGACCGTTTGGGAGAAAAGGCTGCAGATCAGATAGTTGAAGCTGCAAAAGATGGCCCGTTTACATCCAGGAATGATTTTAGGTCAAGAACCAAATGTCCACAGGTTGTCATCGATAACATGCATAAACTCGGGCTTTTGGGAGACCTACCGGAATCCAGCCAGATCAGCATTTTTGATATTTTAGGAAAACAATAAGACAAAGGGGAGAAAACATGACAGAAGAAACATCAGTAGATGGGCGGATAAGACAAAACTGGGAGGAAATCAAAGAGAAAGTCCGCGATATGTGCGGACTTACCAATATCTCCTACGGCACATGGATAGAACCACTGGAGTTTTTGCGCTATAAGGATGGAACTGCTTATATCCTTATCACCAACAATAATGCCATGGCGCTGGAATACGTGCAAAGGAGGTTTAACAGCTTTTTGGTGGAGGCTATAGATGTTGTCGCACAGTTGGACGACATTATATCAGGCCTTAATGTGGTTTTTACTCTGGAGACAGAGAGCGAGGAGCCTGTTACACAGGAAGAAGCATCCCAGGAGCGCTATGCTCCGATGCTCACAAGACTGAAGCCCAAGTTTACTTTTGAAAGCTTTGTTGTCGGTGGAAGTAACAGATTTGCATACAGCGCGGCCGTGGCAGTCGCAGAAGAGCCGGGATCCACCTATAATCCGCTGTTTTTGTATGGAGGGCCGGGGCTTGGTAAAACACACCTTTTGCAGGCTATAGGGAATTATATCTGTAGAACGGCTCCTGAGCAGAAAGTCTTATATGTGACTTCTGAGGATTTCACTAATGAGGTAATTGACCATGTTATGAAAGGGCAGACTGATGAACTGCATGAGAAATATAGGACAGTTGACTTGCTGCTGATCGACGATGTTCAGTTCATAATTGGCAAGAAGGCTACGCAGCTTGAGTTTTTTCATACCTTTAACACCTTATATCAGGATGGTAAGCAGATAGTTCTCTCATCGGATCGTCATCCAAAAGAGATAGAGGCTCTGGATGAGAGATTCAGGTCTCGCTTTGAGATGGGATTAACTTCAGATATCCAAAAGCCAGATTACGAGACAAGAATGGCAATTCTGCGAAAGCTCCATGAGGGAAAAATCCTGGATATTGATGACTGCGTTTTTGAGTATATAGCAAACGGGGTTGTTTCTAATGTCAGGGAGCTTGAGGGTGCTTATACAAAGGTTGTTGCTTATTCAAGGCTTAATAAGCTGGAGCACATTGGAGAAGAAGAGGCAAAGCTCGCTCTCCGGGATGATATTGAGGTTGGAAGAGCCAGAAATATCCCTCCTTCAGTGATCATAAGCACTGTGGCAGAGCAGTATAACGTGAGTGTTGATCTTCTTAAATCCAAAAAGAGAAGTAATGATGTTGTTCTTCCAAGACAGCTTGCAATGTATCTAATCAGGGAATATACGGATACAACGCTTGCTGGCATAGGAAAAGAGCTGGGTGGAAGAGACCACTCAACAGTAAAGAGCAGTATTGAGAGGATAACCGATATGCTTTCCACAGATGGAGACATCAACCAAAAGATAGATGTTATCTGTATGAAACTGAACCTCAACAAAAAGGAGTAGTTATGTATGCGAGAAATAGAGAGTATACATTTGAAAACTTTGACGTAGATAGAAGAAACAAGTTTGCATATGAGGCGGCAAAGGCAGTAGCTGAAGCACCTGGTGGCAGATTTAATCCTCTTTATCTATATGGGAAAAGTTATGACGGCAAGACCCATCTGCTGAAAGCAATGGAGCGAGAACTCCGCGAGAATAAGCCTCTTTTGGATGTCCTTTATGTAAGAGGTGAAGATTTTGATAACGACCTACTAAGCGCAATATCTTCAAACCAATATGGGCTAGGAATCAAGCTGTTCCGCGAAAAGTACCGAAATGTAGATGTGCTTTTGGTGGATGACATTGATTATTTTATGGAAAGACGCGTGGTCTTAAATGAACTCATAAATACCTTTGATTCCCTTTATTTACAAGGAAAACAGATAGTCTTTTCAGCAGACAGGAGGCCCGCTGACCTGGGGGAGATGGATAAACTGTTCAGAGGAAAGCTCGAGATGGGACTGGCAATAGGGATAAGGAATTAAAAATAAACGAGGGAGGAAGGCAATGAAGGAAGAAAGTATGTTGCGGCGGGTTCCGCCGAATAATCAGGAAGCAGAACAATCTGTAATTGGTGCAATGATACTCGACAGAGGAGCAATCAAAACAGCTGCAGAAATACTGATTGAAGATGATTTCTATTACAGACAGCTGGGAACGATGTTCTCTACGATGGTAGAGCTGGAGAAAGAGGAAAGCGCTGTTGATCCGGTTACTCTGCAAAATCGACTCAGAGAAAAGAATGTTTCTCCTGAGGTTTGTAGCGGCGAGTACATAGCGAGACTGGTAGAAAGAGTGCCCACTTCAGCTAATGTGAAGTATTACGCCAACATCGTAAAAAATAAGTCTATGCTACGTAAGTTGATTAAGGCATGTAATGATGCTGAGAATGCGTGCTATACAGAATCTGATAATGTGGTTGGAATTTTAAGCGATGCTGAGAGAACAGTACTGGATGTAACTCAGAAGAGAAGTGCAGGAGATGTTGTCCCTATTGACCAGATTGTCATGGATGCACTTAACCTTATGGAAAAGGCAAGCAAAATGCAGGGGCATGTTACCGGTGTCGCAACGGGCTTTACTGATCTGGATTATAAAACCACCGGGTTTCATTCTGCTGATCTTGTGCTTATAGCTGCTCGTCCTGCCATGGGAAAGACTGCTTTTGCCTTAAATATGGCAGAGTACATGGCGCTACATGATAACAGATGCGTTGCAATCTTTTCTCTGGAGATGCCAAGAGTACAGCTGGTCAACAGGCTTATTGCGATGGATTCCCGTGTTAATTCAGAAAATATTAAGAGTGGAAACATGTCCGATGGAGAATGGAGCAGTGTTGTTGATAGTGCCAATGTTATAAGTAAGTCCAAGCTCATTATAGATGATGCCCCTATAATCACTCTTCAGGATATTCAGGCAAAGTGTAGAAAATTCAAGGCACAGTCCGGATTGGACGCTGTCTTTATCGACTATTTGCAGCTTGTGAAATATAAACAGGGCAGAAATGGCCCATCTTCAAGGCAGGAGGAGGTTGCAGAGATTTCCAAATCGCTAAAAGCGCTTGCCAGAGAGCTTGAAATCCCGATTATTGCTCTTTCGCAGCTGAATCGTGATACAGAGAAGAGAACGGATCATATCCCAATGCTGTCTGACCTTAGAGAATCAGGATCTATTGAGCAGGATGCTGATATGGTGATGTTTATTCATAGAGAAGATGTCTATGATCACGACTGTGAAGAAAAGAACGTTGCCCAGATTATTATCGCGAAGCAGAGAAGCGGCCCAACAGGAACGGTGAAGCTGGCATGGCAACCAGAGTATACGAGGTTTGCAAATCTTGCAATGGAGAGAAAATAGTTTATCAGTTTCGTGAAGGAGATAACATGCCACTTACTAACAACCAATACAACAGTATTATGCAGCAATATGAAGATTTGCGCATTCGCCACAGACGTGAGCGGGAGGAAAAGCTGCAAAAAATATATGAGACCGTCCCCGGATATAAGGAGCTTGATGAACAGACTTCTACTGCCAGCGTGGAGTTTGGCAGACGAATCATATCTGGGGAGAAATTGAATAAGAGCCTCTTGGATTCAAAATTAAGTGCTTTAGCTGGTCAAAAGGCAGAACTTTTAAAGAAAGCTGGCTATACAGCAGACTATCTGGACTTCGAATACAAGTGCAAGGATTGTAAGGATACAGGATATATAGGGAATGAAAAATGCCATTGTTTTAAGCAGAAGATAATTGATACTCTATACGACAAGTCAAATCTCCGAGCACTGACTGAGGAGTGTAATTTTGCAAACATGACTGATTCGTATTACAAGGGCGAGGATCTTGATAAATTCAGAGGCTTAAGAAAGGTTGCGGAAGAGTTTATTTCTTCCTTTAACACTGACTTTCAGAACCTTTTCATATATGGCCCTGTTGGTACGGGAAAAAGCTTTATGACCATTTGCATTGCAGATGAGCTTTTAAAGAGAGGAAACTCAGTTATTTACTTTGGCGCCATTGGCTTATTTGAGCTTATTTCGGAATATGCATTTGATTTCAAAAACAAGTCATGGTTAAGGGCTGTTTACGATGACCTGTACGACTGCGATCTTCTTGTTATTGATGACCTTGGGACAGAGATAACAGGCAATTTCGTTAGCAGAGAACTTTTTTCTCTGCTTGAAGAACGGAAAAATCGCAAGAAATCAACAATCATTACTACAAACTACTCTCTTGAGGGGCTGCAGAGTATTTATTCTGACAGGATTTTTTCTAGGATCACTGGGAATTATAAGATCCTCAAGCTTTCAGGGCCGGATATCCGTAAGGAAAAGAAACTTGCAAAAAAAGACTTGGAAAGTAAGCGTAGTAATACTGACTGATATGGTATGCGACGTACCCAGAAAAGGCTGAATCCATAGACATTCCAGTGCTTTGGATAATCACAAATGAAGATATTACTCACCTTGGTGGGAGGATTGCCAGGATAAATAGCCGGGTAGTATAGTTGATGTATTAGGAGGTATTTGTCATGGACAGTAACTATGATTTTCAAAAGTTTGCCGATTTTATGAATGATTGGGATATAATGGAGGAATTTAGCGATTCAGTACTGAAGGGACTGAGGTTTTCAGTAATCTTCCTTGAAGGAGAAGGAGCTTTTTGCGACTGGATGGTTAGCTTTACATCTAATAAGAAAATGCAGCTTGCTGAAGCAGAAGAGACCAGGAAAGAGAGCCTTCGAAGGATATTTGGTGGCTATGATATCGAGTACGATCCGGATGACTATTTCTTTGAAGTAGATGATGAAGAATTCATAGAAAACGCTGTGGATGAGTATAACGTTGTACCAACCGTAGAAGAGCTCATAGATACAACATTTGAGGCTCTTATAGATTTGGCGAAGAGCACAGCTTTTGATGATGATAATGCCAAGGATGTAGAGGAAAGGCTACTTAGTAAGAAGGCTGAGGCGATTAAAGCTATTGGCTGAGTAAAAAAATCATAAGAATAATGTAAAAATGCGTAGAGTGGTCAAAATGTGTCCACTCTGTTTTTTATACTCTAAGGGGATGTATACATTTTAAATTGTCGGGAGAGATGAGGTATGAAAACAGAAGAACGTAATGAGCTTATAGTGAGGAGCAAGGACTATAAGAAGTCAAATGAACTTATTAATGCGATGGGCATAGGTACTGCTCTCAGCCAGAAGCTCTTTGCTGTTGGAATGCTTAATATGCATATAGATGAGACCAACAACGTTGTGGCAACGATACAGGGGACGCAGCTTAGAAAGCTGTTTAATTCAACCTCTGGGTCTTTGTATCAGCACATTGAAGAACTGTGTGACCAGCAGATTAAAGGATCCACCATTTTTCAATGGCAGTTGCTCTTTAAGGACAAGGAAAATGGGAAGATAGAGGCACACCAGGTCGTAACTGATGCAATCTTTGAAAAGGGTGTTCTTAAGAAGATTCTCAAGGACTGAAGCTTTCAACAGATTCACAGTAGAAGAATTCGAGAAGGCTATGAGTGAGGCAGGAATCTACACTACATGCGTTAATCATTCGACGCTGGATGAGAGTCCGTTCGCATATAAGGGCATGGGCGATATCGTAGATAATATCGAGCCCACAGCAGATATTGTTAAAGTGGTTAAGCCGGTATATAACTTCAAGGCCAACAGTACCACAGTTAAGAAGACTACAAGGCAGATTGAAAAGGAAAACGAGAACGACAATTCTGGAGATTAGTCGTGTTCGTTAATGCGTTTGATATAATTTTTAATGCCGAGCATATTAAAATATAAACATAGTATTAAAAAAGAGTGTTTTTACTGTAAAGGTGCGGCTTTGCAGGCTGGCTAACGTTGACACATTTTGTCCATCTCACTAATATTGTTTTATAGGAATTCTTGGCAAAACAGCCGAAAGACTGTGACGCAAAACTATTAGGGCCTTTAACATGGTAGCCAGTTGTTTGAGAATTTTGCACCGCCAGGAATGGCGGTGTTTTTTGTTTGCTGAAAAATGGAGGGCGAAATGGATAAGGAAGCTAAGAATCTGCGAACTCTGGATATGTACGTCCGTTTATGTGAGGGCAAAGTTCTGAATAAACATGAAGAAGCGCTTAAATTTGGTGTTGATGAACGATCTATTCAGCGAGACTTAAATGGCATTCGTGAATATCTTGCTGATCATGTAGGAGAATCTGAGGGCGTACGGGAAATAGTATATGATCGATCTAAAGAGGGGTTTATCATGACTGGCTCTGATGGCTCTCTTATGTCGAACGATGAAATACTTGCAGTTAGCAAAATTCTTCTAGAGAGCAGGGCTTTTACAAAGGAGGAAATCGGCGTTATCTTGGATAAGCTTATTTCTGGTTGTGTACCTCAGAAAAACATAAAGCTTGTGTCTGATCTTGTTTCTAATGAAAAGTTTCACTATGTGGAGTTACATCATAAATCTACTGTCAAAGATAAGTTATGGACGTTAGGCGAGGAAATCAAGCAGACCAATCTTCTTGAAATAACATATTCAAAACAGATTGCTTCTAAAGAAATAGTAGCGAGGATTATTGAGCCTTTAGCCATTATTTTTTCGGAGTACTATTTTTACCTGAATGCTTTTATTGTGGAGAAGGATGAAAAAGGGGAGTTCAAGAAAAAATACGATTATCCTGCGATTTTCCGCATCGATAGAATTTTGAGTTATAAAGAAATTGGACAAAAATATTCGGTTATATATGCAAACCGATTTGAAGAAGGAGAGTTTAGAAAACGTGTTCAATTCATGTTCCCAGGAAAGCTTATGAACCTCCAGTTTAAATACACGGGAAGAAGTGTTGAAGCAATATTGGATAGATTACCTACAGCTAGAGTTATTTCTGAAAACAAAGATTCAGCATTGATAGAAGCAGAGGTATATGGCAAAGGCATAATTATGTGGTTGCTAAGTCAAGGAACAGCTATCGAGATTGTTCGACCTAAGGAACTTCGAGATGAATTAAAGCAGATTCTATCTGAAATGCTATCTAAGTATGAATAGGCAATAAGAATATGTGAAAAGGTGGACATATATTTGAAGACGGGAAAAACTATAGAGGAAGCAATTAAAAATAGTAAGAGTTACGCCAAAAGAGGTGATAAACTTGCTAAGGATTCAATTAAGTTAGTAAAAAGAGCTTCGACAGATATTCTTGAAAAATTGGATTTTACTATACAGGATCTAAGTGAGAAGAATGTAAATGGAAGTAATGGTGTAGAACGTCTTGTAGTTCAATTGGATGAAATTAGAAAAGAATTAGCAGTTTTACCTGACAAAATGCTTGATGATATTAAATGTATTTCAAAGAAAACCATTAATATCACATTGTTTGGGCGCACTATGGCAGGGAAATCCACTTTGATGGAAAAATCGAAAAATAACAAGAAAAATATGATGGATTATACAGCTTGGCTGCTAGTTGCAGCTGAGCTGTTTTTTGTCGCTTGTAACAAAGGACATATTCTGTCTATGGTATTTAGTAATGTGAAATACGAATAGATGACACAATAACATAATTGACGTATAAGTATTGCATTGCGCAATAAAATGCACATCGCTTATTTTATCATAAATGTAGAAAGCGAACATGGAGGACCAACTTATGTACGGAACCGGAACAAAGAAAATGCTGAATATTCTTATACTGGATATTCTAAGGGAATATTCAGACGAAGAGCACAGGCTGTTGCAACAGGATATTATAGACCTTTTGGATTCCAATTATGGTATCAGCTGCGAGCGTAGAGCTATAAAGAGTAATATCACCAGCCTTCAGGACCTCGGCTATGACATAGTTGCTGACAAGGGATATTACCTTAGAACTCGGGAATTTTCAGATGCGGAACTAAGGCTCCTGATTGATAGTATCTTTTCATCCGGAGTAATCCCTGACAAGGAAGCGCATCAGCTTGTAAAAAAGCTTGAGAAGTACTCCAATAAGTACTTCAAAGCTCATGTTTCCCATATTCATAGCGCTTCTAGTGGCAAAAACGCTGATAATCAGGATGTCATGGATTCTATCGCTGCCATTGACACTGCTATATCCAAGGGAAAGAAAATCAGTTTTTCATATTTACAGTATGGAATTGACTTCAAGCTACATCCCAAAAGAGATATCAGATACATCGTCAGTCCTTATCAGATGATAAGTGATAAAGGGAAATATTTTCTACTTGGAAACTACGATGGATATGACAATATTTCTCACTATAGGTTGGACAGGATAACGGATGTAGAGATTCTCAAGGGTCCCAGAAAGCCCATGAAATCGGTAGAAGGCCTTGAAAACGGCCTAAACATCGCTGATTATATCGCTGAGCATGTATATATGTTTTCCGGTGAGAGCGTGCATGTTAAGCTGCGCGCCGATGAGAATTTGATGGATACCCTGATAGATAACTTTGGGAAAGACTTCCGGGCCCAACTTGGAGAGGGTAACGATATTATAGTGGATCTCAAATGTAATCCGGACGCCTTCTTTTACTGGGTTATGCAGTATGGAGAGCATACAGAAGTTCTGGAACCTGAAAATATGCGCCAACGGATTAAAGAAGCAACTTTTCAGATTTATAACAAATATCAATAGGGAGTGGCTATGGAAAACAGTGAATTTTATTGCATCTGGCGTGAACAAGTCGATAATACTGAAGCACTAAACGCAATACTGCGACTAGGAGATTCTATAATCGAGCAGTTGGATTTCGAAATGCAGTTATGTGAACCTTTAAATTTCCGTGCATATCAAGCGAGTGTCAACGCATATTTGCGGCTATTATCTCCACTAATGTCAGTTAATAAGATTAATGAGTATAAAAAAGAGATTCTGAATGAACGATGGTCTGCAAAGCACTATAGAACAGATGAATATATAAGTTATGGTATAGGAACACATGAACAATTCAGAATTGGGTTATCTACACAAACTATAAATGAGTTGTTTTATGAAGGCTATTGGAGTGAGTTGGACCAAAATGGAGAGTACCTCTCAAGCTTAGACGGAGCGTTTATCGTAAACGATGATACACCAGCACTTGTCGTAGAAAAGAGTAGTCGCGTGGAATTCATTGAGAATACATTAAAGAAAAAGGAAATGGGCATAAGCGAAATTGGCATTGAAGAATATGATCTAGCTGATTTATTCAAAAACGAAAAGATTGTAGATATAGTTTCATTGATTGAATATACAAGAAAACTGAGGAACTGTGGTATTTGCGAGGCAATAGTGGAGAGTGGACTACGATTGTTGGAAGCATGGGCTAAATCATAAAAATGATTCCCATTTGGAATTATGTCTATGGACTAGGATATAATAAAAGAGTACTTTTAATCGGATATTGTCGACTGCATGACTCTCATGCAAAGAAACTGAAAACCACATAGTAGAGTTTTAGTCTACAATTATGCAACCGAAAGGAGGCTCCTTGAGAACAAGCTCCAGAAAGGAAAATTGAACTAATTGAAAATAGTTGATAGGGAACTTTTCAGTGCATTCTAAACCAAAAAGTTCCCTAAATTTTAATTGAATTATAGGGAACTTTTTGATATATTTAAGCTTGAAAAGTTCCCTAAAAGGAGACATAAATGGAAAACAAGTTGGAAATAACAAAGAGTTTATTGCAAGATAAAGCGGATCTTCAGGCGCGTCTGAATCTCATACCTTATGATGGGTCGCCGGAAGTGAAGGAAAACTCTAGTGGTAAATATCTGTATATAAGAAAAAGAATAAATGGGAAGCTCACATCAACATATGTTGATGTTTACTCAGAAGATCTGTACCAGTTGCTTCTTAGAAACTCAAGAGAAGCCAGAGAACTGAAAAAGAGCATACGAAAGATTGATAAACAGCTGGCAGAAGTGGGATATAGTCCCTCTGAGCTCTCAGCTGATGTCGTTATGAATCTGGATTTCGCCAGAGCTAACATGAAATCGAATATCTATGATCAGGCTGTTTTAGAGGGAGTTGCCACGACATTTCCACAAACAGAGGAGATCTTAGAAAAAGGCATAGTAAATGGAATGAAGGCGGATGATGTTCAGAAAATCCTTAATCTCAAGCACTCCTGGGAGTTTATCCTTGATCAGGACGTTATACAGGCAGATTCTGACTATTACTTACTTTGTCATGTAGCAAAACTTGTTAATGAAGGTCTTTTTACTTATGGAGGAAAGATACGTAGTGTACCTGTAACCATAGGAGGTACGAGTTATGTACCACCAATTCCAATAGAATCCGTTGTTATAGAGAACATAAATGGAATAAGATTTTCTGATAAATCAGATATAGATAAAGCTATAGAACTTTGCATGTACTGTATGAAAACGCAGGTTTTTGTTGATGGTAACAAAAGAGCTTCAGTCATATTTGCAAACCATTACCTGATATCTCATGGTCAGGGACTTCTTGTCATACCAGAGAAAGAAGTTCCGAAATTCAAAAAATTGTTAGTTGCTTATTATGAGGGAGAAAACATCGACGTAATAGCAGGTTTTCTTAAAGAAAAATGTTGGAAGCAGATGTAGCAGGATATCACTTCGTTAAATCTCAGTTTAATGAAATGTATTAAATTTTCTTTCATACTACATAACTTAAATTATATACGTAGGTGTTTGACCTCTCATACGTTCATAATCATCCTTATTATTTGTTATTTATCTCATTTCCTACTATCTAACTACATTGAGATTTACAATATTGTTATGAAGACTTATTATATCTTGAGTGTTCTTTCATAATAGAAACAGATAGATTATACAGAGATTAAGATAAATCAACAAAGGATATGTGATCTGATGGATAAAAATAAAATTAAAGGAATCTTATTAACAACTATAGGTGCTGCCTGCTGGGGTCTTTCTGGCTCAGTTGGGCAGTATCTTTTTGACGTGCAAATGATGGACAGCAGATGGCTTGTGCCTATCAGGTT
>DFGW01000188.1 GCA_002372465.1 Butyrivibrio sp. UBA3740 | reverse complement strand
GCCCGTGGACTGGGCATTATTAATCCCGGAGTAAAGATTGGTGAGGGCTATATTGACTGGACCGAAGGGCCCATGAAGGAAACCCAGAACACCTATGATCTTGCCATCGGCGGAAGCGGATTCTTTGGAATTGAATATGGAGTTAAACAGGAGACTGAAGAAGAGGAAGAGGACACCGGTGTAAACAGCCGTGTCGGCGCCAATGACTGGAGGCTCAACAGATACAGAAGTGAAAGAGCCATGGCAGCATATCAGGCAGGAAAGCTTTCACTGGACGAGCTGAAGGACTATGGCCTTACCCAGCAGATCATGTACACCAGAGACGGTAACTTTACTCTGACCAGCGAAGGTGTACTGGTTACACAGGACGGCGATTTTGTTCTTTCTCAGGACGGCGGACACATTGAGCTTGATCCCAGTCTTCCTGCTCAGATCAGTACCACCGGTGAGATTGTTCAGGACGGAGAAGTTGTGGCTACCATAGGTGTCTTCGATTTTGAAAAGACAGTTCAGAGGAATGGACGCACTACCTATAACAATCTGGAAATGTTTGGTGAGAATGCCTATATTCCTGTGGGAGAAGCCAACGCTGAGGAAGGAACCGGTCAGGTTTACGCAGGATTTTTGGAGCAGTCAAATGTTTCCGTGGTGGATGAGATGGTCCAGATGATAGCAGTTCAGAGAAATTACGACACGAACCAGAGGATGATCACCACAATTGATGAATCTTTGGATATCGCAGCTAACCAGCTTGGACGTCTTACATAAAAATTTATAATTTTTTAATAATTTAAACAGCCCTGTATGACGATAAATAAACAGAAGAATATATCACTAAGTCACGGATGACGAGATAATATGGGACATGGATGTATCCCCGAGGATTTCCCGGAGGTGACTTATGGTTAGAAGTTTATGGTCAGCAGCAACAGGCATGAATGCGCAGCAGACTAACGTTGACACTATTTCCAACAACCTTGCCAACGTTAATACTACAGGTTTCAAGGCACAGGGCGCGCAGTTCAAGTCTCTTTTATATCAGGAACTACAGACGATCACCACAACAGCAAACGGTGCTCCAAAGCCCACCAATTCTCAGGTTGGACTTGGTGTTCGCACGTCTACAATTAATCAGTTCTTTTCCCAGGGATCCTTCCAGGATAGCGACAACCCGGCAGCTCTCGCCATAAGCGGCGATGGCTTCTTTAAGTATGCCGGAACCACCGACGGGGAAGTTTTCTACACCAGAAACGGTAACTTTACCTGGGCGCTGGCTGAAACCGGCGGAACAGATCTGGTACTTACCACAGCTGAAGGAAACAAGGTTCTTGACATCAACGGAGCAGAGATCCGTGTGACGGGAAATGCAGTTGCCAGCCGTATTACAATCGGCGGCGATGGCAAGATCTACTATCCCAATGAGCAGGGCGTGCCTACAGAGGTTGGACCACAGATCGGGCTTTATCAGTTCCCTAACAGAGAAGGTCTTCAGAGGATAGGAAGCGCTGCTTGGCAGGTAACACCGGCCAGTGGCGAGGAGATAAACGAAAACACTGCAGCAAACGGCATCAAGAAATCTGAGATCGTTCAGGGCTATCTTGAGGGCTCCAATGTAAACGTAGCAACAGAAATGGTTAATCTGATCGTGGCACAGCGTGCATACGAGATGAATTCAACAGCTATCCAGACAACAGATGAGATGATGCAGACGGCAAATCAGCTTAAGAGATAATCGCTATATATAGGGGGATAACTATGGCGGGATATGATATCAGTGGTATAAACGCATCTGCCTATAGCGAATATGCCATGCAGGAAAGTAAAAACGCCAGCGCAGAGGCCATAAAGAATAAGATCCAGAATACATCAGCCAAGTCTTCAGATGATGAACTCTGGGCAGCCTGTAAGAGCTTTGAGGCTTATTTTCTTGAGCAGGTCTTCAAAGAAATGCAAAAATCTGTGGATGCCCTAAAGCCTGAGACCAGTGATCACTCCACCTCCACCCTGGTTGACTATTTCAAGGACCAGACTCTTCAGGAGGTGTGTGAAACCTCTGCTGAGACCCAGAGCAACGGATTTGCACAGATGCTCTACGAGAATCTGAAGCGCAACTACGATATACCTGAAGCGCCATTAGAAAAAAACGAATGACTCCACTAATGAATCTACTCGCCAAAGTCGCAAGATTTTGGCGATTTTTTTATGCCCTTATATGCTATAGTAGTAGCTATGGAACAGATAAAGGGATATATTGAACATTTCATATATAAGAACGCAGAGAATGGCTATGGTGTCATCAATCTGGTCAGTGCAGACGCTGAGATAACTTGCACAGGATCCTTTAAGGATGTTGATGTGGGAGATACGATCATTGCCTCCGGGGAGTATGTGAATCATCCGGTTTACGGTGATCAGTTCAAAATCACAAGCTACGAGATTTCAGCGCCGGACGACGAAGCATCCATGCTAAGATATCTTGGTTCCGGTGCTATAAAGGGCATAGGTGAGAAGCTGGCCGCCAGAATTGTGAAGCACTTTGGTGAAGATACCTTCCGGGTCATCGAGGAGGAGCCTGAGCGCCTGGAAGAGATAAAGGGCATCAGCGCTGCCAAGGCCAGGGATATAGGAAGTCAGATGGCGGAAAAACGTGAGATGCGCGATGCAATGATCTTTCTGCAGCAGTACGGTATCAGCGACAATCTGGCTGTTAAGATCTATAACACCTATGGCACCAGGATCTACCGCGTAATTAAAGAAAATCCTTACCAGCTCTCTGATGACATTAACGGTGTCGGATTTAAGACTGCCGATGAGATAGCTGCACGTGTGGGGATCCAGATCGATTCGGACTACAGGATAAAGAGCGGGATTTTATACGCACTTTTACAGGCCTCTTTGGATGGAAATACCTATCTTCCACTGGATGACCTGGTAAAAAGAACTATGGACGTCCTTCAGACAAGGCCGGACTATACCATTACTAGAGAGAGCATTGAGACCCATGTGGGTAATCTTGCCATGGACCAGAAGATTGTCTGTAAGAACGGCACAGATATCTATGCTTCCCGTTATTATTACGAGGAGCAGGGCTGCGCTGCCATGTTAAAAGACCTGAACCTGTCGGAACGTGTTTCTGACAAGGAGAAGGAAAGCTACCTCAATCAGATCATGGACCTGGAAAAACGCAGAGATATAGAGCTGGATGACCTTCAAAGAGATGCAGTCCTGCAGAGCATAACCAATGGGATCGTGATAATCACCGGTGGCCCCGGAACAGGTAAGACCACCACCATTAATACTATAATTGCCTACTATGCGGGAATGGGACTTGATATTATGCTTGCAGCTCCCACAGGAAGAGCTGCCAAGAGGATGACAGAGGCAACAGGGTATGAGGCAAGGACCATCCACAGGCTTTTAGAGGTGTCGGGCCAGGTGGAGGATGAAGACGGGACCAGGCTGTCAGGGGTTCGCTTTGAAAAGAACAGGGACAACCCCCTTGAAGCCGATGCCATTATCATTGATGAGATGTCTATGGTGGACATACATCTCTTTTACGCTCTCCTAAAAGCTATTGTTCCCGGAACCCATCTGATACTGGTGGGCGACAGCTCACAGCTTCCAAGTGTCGGGCCCGGGCAGGTGCTTAGGGACCTTATCGAAAGCGGTAAATTTCCTACCATCTACCTGAAGAAAATCTTCAGACAGGCGGAGGAGAGTGACATTGTCATGAACGCTCACAGGATCCACGACGGACAAAAGCCGGTACTGGACAACAAGAGCAAGGATTTCTTTTTCCTGGAGCGGAGCGACGCGGGAGTTATTTATAAGCACATGGTCCAGCTGATAAGGGATAAGCTCCCGTCCTATGTTGATGCTGGGCCCTTCGACATACAGGTGCTGACGCCGATGAAGAAGGGTGCCCTTGGTGCAATACAGCTGAATCTGATCCTTCAGGAGTATTTAAACCCTCCAGACAAGAACAAGAAGGAACATGCCTATGGTGATCATATCTTCCGGGAGGGGGATAAGGTCATGCAGATAAGGAACAACTATCAGGCCACCTGGGAGATTGTGGGAAAGTTTAATATTCCCATAGACAGCGGAACAGGCGTCTTTAATGGCGACATGGGTGTCATAAAAGAGATAAATGAATACTCCCAGGATATGGTGGTGGAGTTTGATGAAAAGAGATGTGTCAGATATCCCTTTGGGAACCTGGACGAGCTGGAGCTTTCCTATGCCATAACTATCCACAAGTCCCAGGGCAGTGAGTACCCCGCGGTTATCATGCCGATTCTTGGCGGTCCGAGAATGCTTCTTAACAGGAACCTTCTTTATACCGCTGTTACCAGAGCAAAGAGTACGGTGTGCATCCTGGGCAGCAGCCAGACCCTGATGGCCATGGTGGAGAATGAAGAGCAGCTTAAAAGATATACAGGATTAAAGGACAGGATAACAGAGTTTTTTGATGTTTAAGGAATTTAACTGGGTGCTGGATCTTATATATCCGCGCCGGTGCCCTGTTTGCGACGGACCGGTGAAGGCATTTGAGTTCAAAAACGGAAGGATCACAAGAGGTGGTTTTATCCACAGACGGTGCCTTAAGAAAATTGAATATGTAAGGGGACCTTTGTGCCAAAAGTGTGGGAAACCCCTTGGGAGGAACAGCACTGAGGAGTACTGCGAGGATTGCAGGCGGACCGGGCACTTTTTTGACAGAGGGTTTTCTGTTTTTGTTTACCGGAGTATCTCCGGCTCCATCTACAGGTTCAAGTATTTGGGAAGAAAAGAGTATGCCGATTTTTATGGCCTTGCTACCAAGAAAAGACTGGGGAAGAAACTAAAAAACCTTGGCATCGAAGCGATAGTACCGGTGCCCATGTACAGGGAGAAGGAGAGAAGGCGCGGCTATAACCAGGCAGAGGTTTATGCCGGGGCGGTTTCAGAATTTCTGGGAATACCTGTTGAGACCGGATTGGTACGAAGGGTCAGAAACACCGCTCCAATGAAGGAACTGGACGTTGTCAGGCGCCGCAATAATTTGAAAAAAGCTTTTATTATGCCCCAAAATGATGTAAAATTTAAGTGCGTACTAATTATCGATGACATCTATACAACTGGAAGTACAATTGATGAGATCGCCCATGAGTTTCGGGTGGCCGGAGTGGAGAAAATTTATTTTCTGACCTTGGCCATCGGGCAAACTACTTAAATATATGGAGGTCAGCTTATGAACTTACGGAATTGTGCAAGATGCGGAAAGATGTTTAATTACATCGCAGGTCAGCCTATTTGTGACCCTTGCAAAAAGGCTATTGAGGAAACTTTCCAGAAGGTAAAACAGTACATTGAAGAAAATCCGGCTGCAAGTCTTAAGCAGATTTCAGAGGACAATCAGGTTAGCACCAAGCAGATCCAGCAGTGGATCCGTGAAGAGAGACTTATGTTCTCAAAAGATTCTCCTCTTCAGCTCGTCTGCGAGAATTGTGGAGAGCCTATACAAACAGGAAGATTTTGTGCAAAGTGTAAGACCACTATGGCCAATACACTTAACAGCACATTTGCTAAGCCAAAGCCTGCATTGCAGCAGCCTGTAAAGAAGGAGCCTAAGGCTGGAATGCGCTTCCTGGATACCTAAGGAGCAGGAATGTTAAACGAAGAGAAAGTCATTTTGATGACCAAAATGGCTGCGTTCATAGATCGCGAAGGCAAAAAGAACGACGCTATCAACACATACTTCAAGAGCGATTACGTGGGATTTAACGTTATTAAATCCGTGATAAGCGCCACTATTGTTTTTGCCGTATTTATTGCGACCTACGTATTGTGCAATTTTGAAGAGGTTTTATCAAATCTATACAATACAGACAATCTTTTAGCTATTGGCAGGAGGTTCTTGATATACTACCTCCTGCTTGTTGGCGTGTATTCTCTAGCATCATATGTCATTTATTCCTATCGTTACACTAAAATGCGTAAGAGTATGAAGGCATATTATGGAGACTTAAAGAAACTTGCCAGAATATACGAAAAGGAACAGTGACATGACTTCGTTATTGGAATTCAAACAGTATGTAAAGAGATTTTATATCAAGTACGAGACATACATTACCTATGTATGGAAATTTGTGTTGGCACTGGTTTCCATTCTGCAGATCAACAGCAAGCTTGGGTACATGGATGCGCTTACCAACGTGGCTATTGTAATGATGGCTTCTCTTTTGTGCGCTATTCTGCCACCTAACTTTATAGTGTTTATTGCTGCGGTATTTATTCTCGGACATCTATATTCCCTGGCAGTGGAGTGTGCCATTATCGCGCTGATCATCTTTCTTTTGATGTTCCTGTTGTACTTCAGGTTTTCACCAAAGGATACATTGGCAGTGCTTCTTACACCACTGTTTTTCTTCCTGCATATTCCCTATGTGATGCCGCTGGCCATGGGACTTTTGGGAGCTCCTACTTCCATCGTTTCTGTTTCCTTTGGTCTTGTTATTTCATACATGCTGCAGTTCTTTTCAGCTAATGCAGCAAGCTTTGGAAGTGAAGGGGTTCAGGAAGCTGCCAACCAGTTCCAGGGGATTATAAACGGAATCCTGGGGGACAAGTCTATGGCTGTAATGATAGCATCCTTTGCTGTTTCCCTGATCATCGTTTACATCATCAGAAGATCTTCAGCAAACTATTCATGGAAGATAGCCATTGCTGCCGGATCTATCAGTCTTATAATTGTTACGCTGATCGGAGATATGGTCAGTGATACAAATATTTCTATTCCGGGAGTGATCCTTGGAACACTGGTTTCAGCTCTTTTGATGTTGGTGATTGAGTTCTTTGCCTTTAACCTGGATTACAGCAGAACTGAGAAGGTTCAGTTCGAGGATGATGATTACTACTATTACGTAAAGGCTGTGCCTAAGGTTACGGTTTCCACTCCCGAGAGAAAAGTGAAAAAGATCAATCGTGCAAGGGAGAAGCGCTGAATATAAGGGAAAGTCATGGGTCAGATCGATTTTATTTTTGACTTTAACAGAACAAGCCTGCACATGCCGACTATCAGGTTCTCTGATATATTGGAGGTCTTCATTATAGCCTTTCTGGTATATCATATTCTGGTATGGGCCAAGAACACCAGGCTGTGGTCCTTATTAAAGGGTGTCATAGTTATTCTGGTGTTTATTTTGGTGTGCGCTCTTTTGAATATGTCAACGATCCTTTGGATTGTTGAGAGAGTATTTAGTATTGCCATCATTGCCATTGTGGTAATACTGCAGCCGGAGCTTCGAAAGGCTCTGGAAGAGCTTGGAAGGAAGAATTTCTTTTCCAATGTGCTCTCTCTTGGAGATGTTAAGTCCGAGGGAAGATTTTCTGACAAGACTCTCAACGAGATCACAAGGGCTTGTGTGGAGATGGCCAAGGTCAGAACCGGAGCGCTTATTGTTATCGAGCAGAACCATCCCCTTACAGAGTACGAGAGAACAGGTATTGATGTGGATGCTATCGTAACAAGTCAGCTCCTTATCAATATTTTCGAGCATAATACACCGCTCCATGACGGCGCAGTAATAGTAAGGGGTGACAGGATCACTTCAGCTACATGTTATCTGCCGCTTTCTGACAACATGGGAATCGGTAAGGAACTGGGAACAAGGCATCGTGCCGGAATCGGTGTGTCTGAAGCTACAGACTGCTTTGTTATTATTGTTTCCGAAGAGACAGGTAAGATCAGTGTGGCTTACGAGGGAGAACTGGAGAGAGCACTTGACTCCGACAGACTTCGTGAGAGACTCAGAGTCCTTCAGGATAAGCGTGAGGAAGAGGCGCCAATCAGGTACCTCGCCAGAAAGGCCAAGGTGAAGAAATGAAGAAACTAACGGCCAACTGGGGACTTAAGCTTGCCTCGCTGATATTTGCCATAGTGGTGTGGTTCCTTGTAACCAATATCAATGACCCCATCACATCGGTGAGATATACCAATATCCCCGTAACACTTATGAATACAAGCCTGATAACTGATCAGGGACAGGTTTATACAATACTGGACGGAAGCGATACCATCAGCTCCGTGACGCTTTATGCGCCAAGATCAATAATCGATTCCTTAAGCCAGAACAATGTGGTAGCAACTGCGGACATTCAGGATCTTTCCAGTCTGAACACTGTCAGCATCAATGTGACAACCAATAAATACAGAGATAAGATTGAAAATATCGTATCCAGCTCCGATGTGGTCAAGCTGAGCGTTGAAAGGAAAGCCTCCAAGTCACTGGCTTTAGGCGCCACAACCTCCGGATCTTTAGCTGACGGATATGTCATCGGAGATGTTACAACAGACCAGAACATGGTCAGGATAAGCGGACCTGAGTCAGTGGTAAACAGAATTGCTTCTGCTAACGTAGATGTTGATGTGACAGGTTTTACTTCCAACATCGGTACAGATGCTGATATTAAACTGCTGGATGTGGATGGAAATGAAGTGGATACCTCACTGGTTTCCATGAACATCAAGGCTGTGAGAGTTAACGTAGTAATCTACGAGACCAAATATGTTCCGATCACCTATGAGGTAAAGGGTGAGGCGGCTAGCGGATATATGTACACCATGCAGGTTGAGAGTACACCGGACAGTGTTCTTATAGCCGGAAGGAGCAATACGATTGCATCGGTTTCCGAGATCAAGGTGGATGATGAAGCCATTGACGTGACCGGAATGACGGGCAATCTCACCTACACCTATAATATCAGCCAGTTCCTTCCGTCAGGGGTAAGCCTTGGGGATCCGGATTTCAATGGCTCTGTATCAGTTATTGTTCATGTAGAGCCTGTCTCCACCCAGACCTTTGATGTGGATGTATCCAACGTGGCAGTGGAAGGAACCTTGGAGGGCTTTAACGTAACGGTTGATGATACAGAATATGAAACTGTTTCTCTTACACTTCAGGGCTTAAAGACAGCTATAGATAGCATAGACCCTGCTTCCCTCAAGGGAACAGTCAATGTTAATGATATCATCACCGGAAATAATCTGGATAGCCTTGAAGCGGGCAACTACAGTGCGGATGTGAAATGGTCTCTTCCTGATGGGGTTAAGACCAAGGGTACTGTGAGTGTCTATGTCAAGGTTGAAGAGAATTGATACTAAAGGGAGTTAAGGAATGGTTACACAGAAAATAGTCATTACTAATCCGACGGGATTGCATCTTCGCCCTGCGGGAAATCTTTGCAAGGTGGCCATGAATTATAAGTCCCACATTACATTCACGTATGGGGACAACTCAGCCAACGCCAAGAGTGTATTAAGCGTGCTTGGGGCCTGCATTAAATGTGGCGATGAACTGGAGTTCAAATGCGAGGGCCCTGACGAGGAAGAGGCCTTAAAAGGCATTATTTCCGCCATTGAAACAGGACTTGGCGAGTGATATAACTTGTGATAAAATCACATGAGTTAAAAATTGATAGAGAGGTAGTTTGGAAATGAAAAGAGTTAAAGCTGCGTTAGTTGCAGGCCTTGCTGTAACTATGCTCTTTGGTTGTGGAAAGGCAAGCGATGAAGCAGTTGTTGGTATCAGCGTAGAGAAACTTGAAGATATCCAGGAGGTTGTTCCTGAAGCCACAGAAGAAGTAATTGAAGAAGAGGTGGTGGACGAGGATGCTCCCCCTGCAGAGGGAATGGTAAGAAGTTATTTCACTAACCAGTGGGTTGATGAGGAGATCAACAAGAACAGACCTATCGCAGTAATGTATCCTATAAATAAAGAGGCTCAGCCTCAGTACGGACTCGGCAATGTTGCAGTATTCTACGAGATCATGGAAGAGGGCAGCATGAGCCGTCAGATGGGTAT
>DFGW01000215.1 GCA_002372465.1 Butyrivibrio sp. UBA3740 | reverse complement strand
TGAGATATCTTACATTTGCACTTGGTAAAGGAAGACTTGTCAACTCTACCATGGAAATCCTGAATAAATGCGGAATTGAATGTGAAGAGATTCTGGATAAAAAAACAAGAAAACTTATCTTTACCAATGAGGAACTTAAGCTTAAGTTTTTCCTGGCAAAAGGTCCCGATGTTCCTACTTATGTCGAGTATGGAGCAGCTGATATTGGAATAGTTGGAGCTGATACCATTTTAGAGGAGAACAGAAGAGTCTACGAGGTTTTGGATCTTGGCTTTGGTAAATGCAGAATGTGTGTCTGCGGACCTCACGAGGCAAAAGAGCTTTTGGAGCACCGTGAGATGATAAGAGTAGCCAGCAAATATCCCAATATTGCCAAAGACTACTTTTTCAACAAAAAGCATCAGACCGTAGATATTATCAAACTTAACGGCTCAGTAGAGCTTGGACCTATTGTAAATCTTTCCGATGTCATCGTGGATATTGTGGAGACGGGATCCACCCTTAGGGAAAACGGACTTGAAGTTCTTGAAGAGATCTGTCCGCTTTCAGCAAGGATGATCGTCAACCAGGTCAGTATGCAGATGGAGACAGAAAGAATCAGAAAGCTTATTTCAGATATAAAGGAGAACCTTGAGTAATGCGTACATTAAAACTTACTGAGGAGACTAAAACCTCCCTTCTCGGAAACCTTCTTAACAGGAATCCCGGAAGCTATACAGAATACGAGAATACAGTTAATGAAATAATTAATGATATTCGTAAAAACAAAGACAAAGCTCTTTTTGATTACACATTAAAGTTCGATAAATGCCAGCTTGATGCAGGCAGCGTCAAGATAAGCAGACAGGAGATCGAGGAGGCTTATAAGGCACTTGATCCCGAGTTCATCGAAGTTATGAAGAGAAGTGCCGAGAATATAAGAGTATTCCACGAAAAGCAAAAGCGGAATACCTGGATAGACACAAAAGAAGACGGATCTATTTTAGGTCAGAGGATCCTCCCCATTGAGATATCCGGAGTATATGTTCCAGGTGGAAAAGCTGCATATCCTTCCAGCGTTCTTATGAATGTAGTTCCTGCAAAGGTTGCAGGTGTGGAGAGGATAGTAATGTGTACACCTCCCGGCAAGGACGGAAAAGTCAATCCCGGAACCCTTGTTGCTGCTGATATAGCAGGTGTTACTGAAAGCTATAAGGTTGGAGGAGCTCAGGCAATTGCAGCCATGGCTTTTGGTACAGAATCTATCCCAAAGGTTGATAAGATCACAGGTCCCGGCAATATATTTGTAGCACTGGCTAAAAAGGCATGCTTCGGACACGTTTCAATTGATTCTATTGCTGGTCCAAGTGAGATCCTGGTTCTTGCAGATGAGACAGCCAATCCCAGGTTTGTTGCTGCAGACCTTCTTTCACAGGCTGAGCACGATGAAATGGCAAGTGCCATTCTTATAACCACATCTCAGGATATTGCAGATAAGGTTTCAGAAGAAATTGATGGCTTTTTGAAGACCCTCAGCAGAGCTGATATAATCAAAAAGTCACTGGACAATTACGGATACATATTTGTGGCAGGCAATATGGAAGATGCAATAGAAGCAGCTAATGCCGTTGCTTCAGAGCACCTTGAGATAATCACCAAACATCCATACGAGACCATGACAAAGATAAAGAATGCCGGAGCAATATTCCTTGGAGATTATTCCTCAGAGCCTCTGGGAGACTATTTTGCAGGTCCTAACCACATCCTACCCACGAACAGGACTGCAAGATTCTTTTCACCTTTATCTGTTGATGATTTTGTGAAGAAAACCAGTATTATTTCCTATTCACAACAGGCACTATTAAATGTACACAAGGATATCGAGTTGTTTGCAGCTCAGGAGGGCCTTACAGCCCACGCCAATTCCATTGCTGTAAGATTTGAATAAAATATTACAAATGTTACATAATGACTGGTTTGGTTAATGCATTAAAATCACACTTGCAATTAAACTAAATAGTGTTAAAAATGCAAGTTAACTTTCTAAAATAGCGATAAAATGCAAGTTTACATAATCTTTATAATTGCAAATCACAATATTTAGGCACTGTATATAAGGAGACACAAGTTATGGAAAAAAGAAGTGCAACCGTGGAGCGAAAAACGCAAGAAACAAATATTAAAATTTCCATAAACCTCGATGGTAGTGGCGTTTCGAACGTTTCTACAGGCATTGGATTCTTTGATCATATGTTACAGGGATTTGCAAAACATGGCTTTTATGACATTGATGTCACTGTGTCCGGAGACATTGAGGTAGACGGTCATCACACTGTGGAGGATACGGGAATTGTTCTGGGACAGGCAATTGCCAAGGCCCTGGGAGATAAAAAGGGAATAAAGCGTTATGGAAGTATGGTGCTTCCCATGGATGAAACACTGGTCCTTGCAGCAGTTGATCTTTGCGGAAGACCCTATTTTGCCATGGATGCGGAGTTTTCCGCTCCAATGGTGGGAGAATTTGACACTCAGCTTGTCAGAGAGTTCTTTTACGCCGTTTCCTACTCAGCTGCCATGAATCTACATCTTAAGGTTTTATCCGGCCTTAATGACCATCACAAGATAGAAGCTCTTTTCAAGGCCTTTGCAAAGGCCCTGGATGAAGCAACCACTTATGATCCCAGAATTACAGACGTACTTAGCACAAAAGGAGCACTCTGATATGAATTTACAAGCAAAAAGATTTATTGGTTCTGTATATCTAAAGGACAAAAAAGCTGTAAAGAGCATAAATGATCAGTCTATAGTCAGTGAAGATCCTGTTTCCTATGCGTTAAAACTTTCTGACTCAGGCCTTGACGAGATCTTTGTTTTTGACCTCTCACCTTCAGGGAACGATGCACTTCATGAAGAAGCCCTTGATGTGATCAAGGATATCTGTAAGGCTGTGGATGTTCCGGTGACAGGAGCCGGGAACGTAAAGCGTATGGAAGATATCAAAAAGCTCCTTTACGCCGGCTGTAAAAGGGCTTGTCTTAACTTTGAAAAAGAAGGTAACGCCGATATATTGCAGGAGGTCTCAGAAAAGTTTGGGGCTGATAAAATAGTTATCTGCTTTAGCAAGGACGGGAATCTTATAAAGTACAAGGATCAGGTGGAGAAATTTGCCTGTGAGACAGTTCTTTTTACTGAGGATGTAAAAAACGCAACAAAGCCTGAGACAGACCTTCCCATGGTTGTTCTTTGCAATGATTCAGCCCTGTCCCCTGATGAAGTATTTCTTTTGAATGATTCAGTTGACGGAATAACAGGTAATATTGTTAATGACAATGCTTCAAAGGTAGATAGCTGCAAGCAAAATCTCATTGATAAAGGCATAAAGATCTGTGCCTTAGAGCCTGCCTTTACCTGGGAAAACCTTAAAAAGAATTCCGATGGCATGGTGCCTGTTATCGTTCAGGACTACCGCACGGACCAGGTACTTATGCTGGCTTACATGAACAAAGAGGCCTATGAAAAGACCCTTTCAACCGGTAAGATGACCTACTTTAGCAGGAGCCGTAATCAGCTCTGGCTTAAGGGTGAGACCAGTTCTCATTTCCAGTATGTTAAGTCGCTGACAGCTGACTGCGATCTTGATACGATCCTGGCAAAGGTAAAACAGGTCGGAGCAGCCTGTCACACAGGAAGCTATTCCTGCTTTTTTAACGAGATAGCCAGAAAAGACTACAGTGAAAAGAATCCTCAAAAGGTCCTGGACAGTGTTTATGAAGTCATAAAGGACAGAAAGGAACACCCAAGAGAAGGCTCTTACACCAACTATCTTTACGAAAAAGGCATTGATAAGATCCTCAAAAAGATTGGAGAAGAAGCTACAGAGATGGTTATCGCAGCTAAAAATCCAAACGATAATGAGGTTATTTACGAAATGTCAGATTTCCTGTATCATATGATGGTCCTCATGGCTGTCAAAAATGTCAGTTGGGAGGACATAACTGACGAACTGGCAAGACGATAAAGGAAATTTATATGAACACTAAATTAGCATTATCAGATGAGACACTCCTAAGCATAGAAAAACCCGAAAGATACATAGGCAATGAGGTCAACTCTGTCACCAAGGATAAGTCAGAGGTTGATATCAGATTTGCTTTCTGCTTTCCTGACGTCTATGAAATAGGCATGTCTCATCTTGGCATTCAGATTCTTTACGGAATGTTCAATTCTTACCCGGATGTGTGGTGTGAACGTGTCTATTCTCCCTGGATGGATATGGACAAGCTCATGAGAGAAAAGAACATTCCTCTTTTTGCGCTTGAATCACAGGATCCGGTTAAGGACTTTGATTTCCTTGGCTTTACCTTGCAATATGAGATGTGCTACACCAACATCCTTCAGGTCCTTGATCTGTCCGGTATCCCTTTTTTTTCCTCAAAAAGGGGCGAAAGCGATCCAATCGTGATAGGTGGTGGTCCTTGTACCTATAATGCTGAGCCTATCGCAGATTTCTTTGATATTTTTTATATTGGTGAAGGCGAGACCAGATACAGAGAGCTCTTTGACCTGTATAAGCAGTACAGAAAAGAAGGCTATTCAAGGCAGGATTTTTTGCGTAAGGCAGCAAGGATCCCCGGAATGTATGTACCATCGCTTTACCGGGTTGAATACAAGGACGATTTTACAATTAAAGACATAAAGCCCTTATATGACGATGTTCCCGGGAAGATTTCAAAGGAGCTTTGCAAAGACCTTTCAAGCACTTTTTACCCTACAAAGCCTGTTGTACCTTACATCAAATGTACACAGGACAGAATAGTCCTTGAGATCATGAGAGGCTGTATAAGAGGCTGCAGATTCTGTCAGGCAGGTCAGCTCTATAAGCCCTTAAGGGAGAAGGATGTTGAACATCTTAAAGAGCTTGCTGTAGAAGCATTGAATAACACCGGATATGAAGAGATATCCCTTAGCTCCTTAAGCTCCAGCGATTACAGCAAATTGCCGGAACTCATAGATTTCCTGATAGACAGATGTAACGAAAAGAAAGTCAATATTTCCCTTCCTTCGCTTAGAATTGATGCCTTTTCACTGGATGTAATGAGCAAGGTTCAGGATGTTAAAAAGAGCTCCCTTACATTTGCTCCTGAAGCAGGAACCCAGAGGATGAGGGATGTTATCAATAAAGGTCTTACCGAAGAAGATATTCTTCGTGGTTCTCATGAGGCCTTTTTAGGTGGTTGGAATAAGGTCAAGCTGTATTTTATGTTAGGTCTCCCCACCGAGACTGATGAAGATATTCTTGGAATAGGTGACATTGCAAACAAGGTAGCTGTAGAGTACTTCGAGACCGTTCCCAAGGAAAAGAGAAATGGAAGAACAATTGATATTGTTGCCAGCACCTCTTTCTTTGTTCCTAAGCCCTTTACTCCATTTCAGTGGGCACCCATGAACACAAAAGAGGAATTTCTTGATAAAGCCAATAAAACCCGAAAAGGCATTATGTCCCAGCTCAATCAGAAGCATATTAAGTATAACTGGCATGAAGCTGATGCCAGCATGATGGAGGGCATATTTGCCAGAGGTGACAGAAGACTATCACAGGTTATTTTAAAGGCCTATAAAAAGGGCTGCATCTATGATGCCTGGAGCGAATATTTTGATTTTGCCAAATGGATGGAAACCTTTGAAGAGTGTAATATTGATCCATTTTTCTACACCACAAGAGAAAGAGCTGATGACGAGATATTCCCTTGGGACATGATCGATATCGGCGTTACAAAGGCCTTTCTTCTTCGTGAATGGAAAAATGCCCTGGCAGGCAAACCATCATCTAACTGCCGAAAAGGGTGTCTTGGCTGCGGAGCCGGAGCCTTTAATATCGGAGTATGTACAGAAAGCAGGTCTCATGAATAAATTACGAGTGAAATTTACCAAGAATGGCCCCATTAAGTTTATTGGCCATCTTGATGTAATGAGATATTTTCAAAAAGCAATAAGAAGAGCTGATATAGATATCAAGTACTCAGAAGGATTTTCACCGCACCAGGTGTTATCTTTTGCACAGCCCTTAAGTGTTGGAGCAACAAGTGATGGCGAATATCTCGATATGACTGTTAATTCTATGGTCAGTACGGATGACATAATGGATAAGCTCAATTCTGTTATGAATGAAGGTATTAAGATCCTTGCAGTTAGAGAGCTCCCTGAAAATGCCGAAAAGGCTATGACCACTTCCTATGCTGCTAAATACAAGATCAGATTCAGAGAGAGCCTTAAGCCTTCCTTTGACTGGATAAGCGAGATGGAGAAGTACCTTGAACAGGACAAGCTCCCTGCCATGAAAAAAACCAAGAGCGGCGAGAAGGAAATTGATATGAAGCACATGATATTTGATTATTCCTTTGACAGGAATAATGAGAGTGCTACATTTCTTTTAAGCATGAGCAGCGTTGAAACCCTTAAAGTAGCTCTTTTGTTTGAGTATTTCTTTAAGAGCCTTGGGCAGGACCTTGACCCATTATCACTTGATATTCACAGAATTGATATCTACACTTCCGGTATGGATGGAGACAAGCTTTATGTTGAACCATTCATAACAGATGATACACAGGAGAGAGTATATATAAATGGCTGATATCCTAGTGTCGAAATATGGCGAGTTACCTGTAGTCGCCACTTATATCGATGGAAAAATGCAGCGCCTTAGCCTTATACATGACTCCGACAGAGGTAATGTATATCTTTGCAGGGTTGAAAATATTGTCAAAAATATAAGCTCTGCCTTTGTGCGCTATAATGGCGACAACATAGGTTATATTCCCCTGAAAAATATTCTTCCTGCCAATGTGATAAACAGAGCCATTGAAAGCGGTAAGGATATCAGGCAGGGAGATGAACTGATCCTTCAGGTAGAAACAGAACCTCAGAAGCTTAAAAAGGCCAAGCTCACTTCCTATATTTCTATTTCAGGCAAATACAGCGTTGTCACCTTAGGCAAAAAAGGCCTGGGAGTTTCCATGAAGCTTGATGATCACACCAGAAAGGACCTTTTGAACGTCTTCTCAGACGTTTACAGGCAAATGGCTTCTGATCAGTCTAAGGCTTTTGTGGGAGGTGATTATGGAGTTATCCTGAGAACTGAAGTACAGGAGCTTATAAGCCCTGAGGTTACAGAGCAAAGCCTTATGGACAAAGTAAGAAGTGACATTGAATTCAATTTAAAAAAACTCAGTGACATACTAAATGAAGGGAGAACGAGAACTGTTGGTTCATGTCTTTTAACCAAGGGGAACAGCCTTGTTGAGACCCATATTTCCAATGCCAGGAATTTTCTTCTTTCAAAAGGAATCGAAGATATAAACATGCTGGAAACTTCAGTTGTTTACAGCATAAAGAATGATATAGACAAGCTGGGGCAGAATAGAGTATGGCTAAAAAGCGGAGCTTTTCTTATCATTGAACAGCTTGAGAGTTTTAATGCCATAGACGTAAATACCGGTAAAGCCATCACAGGCAAAAAAGATATAATAAAAAAAGTCAATGAAGAAGCTGCTTTGGAGATCATGAGGCAGGTGAGACTTCGCAATCTTACAGGGATGATCCTTATAGATTTCATCAACATGAAAGACAAGAATGATGTGGAAGAGCTCTGCTGCTATGTGCAGCAATTATGCAGAAAGGAAGACGTCCACACAAGATTCGTTGACATCACAGGACTTGGCATTGTTGAGCTTACCAGGAACAAAAACGATAAATCATTAAAAGAAATATTAGAAAATCAGAATAATTCTGTTGACAACAAATTATATGAATGATATTATACTGTGGTATGCCGCTTAACTAGGCTTAAGTGGGTTTATCCCCGCCGAAGTTAGCGAGTTTTTGAAGAAGGAGGTAACTTATGTACGCAATTATTGTAACTGGTGGAAAGCAGTACAAAGTTTCCGAAGGCGATGAGATCAAAGTTGAGAAGCTTGATGTAGAGCCTGGAAAAGAAGTAACATTTGATAATGTTATTGCAGTAAGCGATGACAAGACTCTTAAGGTTGCCGGCGATGTAAGCTCAGCAAAGGTTAGCGCTACAGTAGTAGAGCAGGGTCGTGCAAAGAAGGTTGTCGTTTACAAGTACAAGAGAAAGACTGGCTATCACAAGAAGAACGGTCACAGACAGCCATTCACACTTGTTAAGATCGACAAGATCACAATGTAATCAGATTCAACGGATACCATGACAACAATTACAATCACCAAATCATCCGACGACAAGTACAAAAGAATTGAATGCAAGGGTCATGCAGGTTTTGATGATTCCGGCAAAGATATAGTCTGTGCAGCAGTTTCAGTACTGACTATAAACACTATGAATTCTATTGAAAAGCTTACAAAAGATGCTTTTGTGGCAACTCAGGATGAGAAAAAGGGTATAATCACCATGGAGTTTAAAGAAGAGCTTTCCAAAGAAGCTGATCTGCTCCTTAAATCCTTTGAACTGGGTGTAAATGGTATTTACAATGAGTACGGTAAGAAGTTTTTGAACATTAAAATTAGGAGGGAATAAGTCATGATGAATATGAACCTTCAATTTTTTGCTCACAAGAAGGGTGTCGGATCTACTAAGAACGGTAGAGATTCAGAGTCCAAGAGACTTGGAGCAAAAAGAGCTGATGGACAATTCGTGAAGGCTGGAAATATTTTATACAGACAGCGCGGAACACACATTCATCC
>DFGW01000167.1 GCA_002372465.1 Butyrivibrio sp. UBA3740 | reverse complement strand
TTGATGTCAGGGAAGATAAATGTATTTGCATGTCCGGCAACCTCTGAACCAGGTGCCTTCTTAGCTGCAACGCTTGGTGAAACAGCAGCATCGAACTGGAGCTCGCCATCGATCGGAACGTCGGGCATAGCTGCCTTAGCTTTCTCCATAGCATTACGAACCTTGTCAACGCTTTCACCCTTACCTGAACCCTTTGTTGAGTAGCTAAGGAATGCTACCTTTGGATCCATACCGAATATCTTAGCACAACGAACAGTCTCTGTTGCGATCTCTACAAGATCTTCCTCTGTAGGATCAATTGTAATAGCACAGTCACCCATAGCGATTACTTCGTTGTCGCCTGTAGCTCTTGGACGAACCATAACGAAGCAAGATGTAACTATACGATTTCCCGGCTTTGTTTTAACAAGCTGGAATGCTGGTCTAACAGTATCAGCTGTAGAATATGTAGCACCACCAAGAAGGCAGTCAGCATATCCCATTTTTACAAGCATTGTACCGAAGTAGTTTGCCTGAGCGAGGATCTTCTTAGCGTCATCTTCAGTTACACCCTTTGACTTACGAAGCTCTACGAATTCTGCGACCATCTTGTCGAAGTCTTCGAAATTTGCAGGATCTATAATCTTAGCTCCTCTGATATTGAATCCGCTTTCCTCAGCAACCTTGAGAATTTCCTCTTCATTTCCAATAAGGATAGGCTTCAGGAAGTTACTTGCGAGAAGTCTTGAAGAAGCTTCAAGAATACGAGGATCATTTCCTTCTGTGAAAACAATAGTCTGATTGTTTTCTTTAAGTGTGTTGATTAGTTTACCAAAACCAAATTCAGCCATTTTTTTTACCCCATTCCTCTAAAAATTTTATCCACAATATTATAAGTCTCTCAGTGTGTTTTTGCAACGTGTTTTGTTAAGTGATATAATAGGTAAGTCATTTTTTATCGGGGGTTTAGATTATGTCAGAAAGCTTTGATTTATACGATATTAACAGGAATAGAACAGGAAAGGTCCTCGAGAGAGGTAATAAGGTTCCTGAAGGGTATTATAGACTTGTTGTACACGTATGTGTGTTCGATAAGGACGGTAGAATGTTGATACAGAAGAGACAGCCCTTTAAGAGTGGCTGGTCTGGAATGTGGGATGTGACCGCTGGCGGTAGCGCCCTTGCGGGAGACACTAGTCAGCAGGCAGCTTCGCGAGAACTGAAGGAAGAGGTTGGTATTGAATACGACCTGACAGACGTTCGTCCTGCCATGACTATTTACTTCGATGGAGGCTTTAATGATATTTATACTATAAATATGGATGTGGATATAGATTCGTTGCAACTTCAGGAATCCGAAGTGGAGCAGGTGAAGTGGGCAACAGAAGAGGAGATACTGGAAATGCTCCACAACAAGGAGTTCGTACTCTACAAGACTTCTTTCATTTCACTTCTATATTTCCTAAGAAATCATAATGGGGCATTTACCCATAAGGATCCAACAAAGAAGTAATGGCTGATTTAATGTAATTTCTTGACAATCCTTATTGAGTAAGATACACTTAACCATTGTTTGAAGCTAATTTGTGGCGAGTTATCTCGATCGAGTGAAAAGTATATTTATTAGAGGATAAAAAAGTGGCGAAGAAAATAGGAAGAAATGATCCATGTTGGTGTGGAAGCGGTAAAAAGTATAAGGCGTGTCATGAGGCCTTTGATCGCAAGATAGAAATGTTTAGGAATCAGGGACATAAGGTTCCTACTCATAAGATGATCAAAACTCCTGAACAGATTGCTCTTATTAAAGAAAGTGCAAAGGTTAACGTAGAATGCCTGGATGTCGTAGCCGATAAGATATGTGTTGGTATGAGTACAGAGGACATCAATCGTATCATCAATGAAGTATGTGAGAAGCATGGTGCTATCCCTGCACCACTTAATTATGAAGGATTTCCAAAGAGTGTATGTACATCCATTAATGATGCTGTATGCCACGGAATTCCAAGTGAAGACGAGGTGCTTCAGGATGGAGATATAATAAACGTTGACTGTTCTACTATATTAAATGGATATTTCTCAGATTCATCTCGTATGTTTATGCTAGGAAATGTATCTGATGAAAATAAAAAGCTTGTTGAAACAGTTAAGGAATGTGTTGAGCTGGGACTGAAAGAGGTTAAGCCATGGGGCTTCCTGGGAGATATGGGCCAGGTTATCAACGACCATGCCAAGGCTGCTGGATACAGCGTGGTTCGCGAGATAGGCGGACACGGAGTAGGAATAGAGTTCCATGAGGACCCATGGGTAAGCTATGTTACTAGAAGAGGAACAGATATGCTTATGGCTCCTGGAATGATGTTCACTATTGAACCTATGGTTAACATGGGTGCCCCAGATGTATTTGTTGATTCAGAAAATGACTGGACAGTATATACCGAAGACGGCTCAATGTCTGCCCAGTGGGAGATACAGGTTCTCGTAACCGAGGACGGCCACGAAGTCATCTCCTGGTAGAAAATTTATTGTGCACACCTATTTACACACGCGTCAGAGGAGAATTATGAAAGTACCATTTATCACAAAAGAACAAGTAGAAGAAATCGTAAAAACATACCCTACCCCATTTCATATCTATGATGAAAAGGGTATAAGAGAAAATGCGAGAGCTATGAACAAGGCTTTCTCTTGGAATCCGGGCTTCAAGGAGTATTTTGCGGTTAAGGCAACTCCAAACCCAACTATCCTAAGGATTCTTCATGAGGAAGGCTGCGGAACAGATTGTTCTTCTATGGCAGAGCTTATTCTGTCAGAGAAATCAGGAGTTACAGGTTATGATGTAATGTTTTCATCAAATGAAACTCCTGCAGAGGAATTCGTAAAATGCGCCAAGATAGGCGGTATCATAAATCTTGATGATATAACACATATTGATTTTGTACTAAAAGCGATTGAGGATGCGATAAGTTCTGGAGAGCTTTCTAGAGAGGATCTAGGCGAAGGACTTACTCCTGATGGTAAGGAGAGAAGACTTCCAAAGCGTATGTCTTGTCGTTTCAATCCAGGTGGTATCTTCCAGCTGGGCGAAAGTGGTGAGGCTGTTCAGGTTATGGATAACCCAGG
>DFGW01000009.1 GCA_002372465.1 Butyrivibrio sp. UBA3740 | reverse complement strand
ATGGGTATGATGATGCTGCCGCCTACCACCATTTCACTGCCATTCAAGATACTTTTGTTTGTGCTTGCAGATGGCTGGACACTTATCATAGGCAATCTAGTTAAGTCCTTCTACTAAAATGGAAAGGAAGCCCGGATGATCACTTTAGCTGATATTAATCAAATAGTTGGTGAAGCGCTTATGCTGGTAATCAGGATGTCAATGCCTATTTTGCTGACATCCATGATCATTGGTCTGGTGGTTTCCATTTTTCAGACCGTTACCTCCATTCAGGAGCAGACACTTACATTTGTACCTAAGGTACTTGGTGTGTTTCTGGTGATAATGCTTTTAGGAAACTATATGCTTACCGAACTATCAGGTTATATCACGAATTTATGGTCTGATTTTTCCAAGTATGTCCGCTAGGAGCCTTAAATGATCGATTATAACTTCAGTTATGGCGATCTTGAAGTATACCTGCTTATAGTTGTAAGGATCATGTCTTTTATCTTTGTATGTCCCTTCTTTGGGGGAAGACAGACACCTAACCAGGTCAAGATCGGCTATGGGCTGCTTTTATCAATATTGTTATATGGTGCCGTACCGTTTAATCCGCCAGATTACAACACCGTGGCAGGTTATGCTGTTATAGTGCTAAAGGAGGCAATGGTAGGGCTGCTTATTGGCTTTGCAGTTACGCTGTGTCAGCAGATTGCTGCTTTTGCCGGAGCCGTGGTGGATATGCAGATCGGCCTTTCCATGGTCAGTATGATGGATCCTGCCACCTCTCAGCAGGTAACTATTACTGGATCCCTTTACTCACAGTACCTTACCATGGCCCTTATTCTTACCGGATTTTATCAGTACATTTTAAGGGCGCTGGCTGACAGCTTTACCCTGATTCCCATAAACGGAGCCGTAATAAATTCCGACAGGATGCTTCAGGTAATGCTTGATTTCATGAAGGATTATATTGTTATCGGTTTCAGGATCTGTCTTCCGATATTCATTATTACCTTCATAACCAATGTGGTTTTGGGCGTGCTTGCCAAAGTATCTCCCCAGATGAACATGTTCTCTGTAGGTATTCAGATAAAGATTGTAGTAGGTCTTTTTGTAATGGTATTCACGGTAGTTATGCTTACGGATGCGGCTAATTTCATCCTTATTAACTCCAAGGAGATGATTCAGGAATTTGTACAAAGCTTGCAGAGTGGTTGATGATACAACCTATTTAATTAAATACAATCTGCAATTCTTTGCTGAGGACGCCAATGGCGCTGAAAAGACAGAAGAGCCTACAGCCAAGAAGCTTGACGACGCAAGAAAAGAGGGCCAGGTAGCCAAGAGTCAGGAAATAGCTACAGCCTTTACTTTGCTTGCGCTGTTTCTGATTCTGAGATTTGGCTATACCTTTATGGGAACCAATTTCAGAAGTGTATTTGAGAGGGTTTATAACAGTATTCCCAATGTGGCCAGGACCTATGACGGAATGCTGCCTGTCAATTGGATTTCCAGTATCCTGACCAATGCGATCCTGACCATGCTGCTTATATCCGCGCCATTTTTCATTATAGGTTTTCTGATTGCCTTTCTTTCTGACCTGGTACAGGTTAGTTGGAAGCCAACAACAAAGCCTTTGCAGCCTAAGCTTTCCAAGCTCAATCCTATAAGTGGCATGAAAAAGATCTTTTCCGCCAGAAAGCTTTTTGACCTGGGTAAATCTATTTTGAAGCTGGCTGTAATCTCGGTGGTCATCTATACATTTTTTACCGGAAGGACAGAATCTCTTTTCCTTTTGTATGATATGCCGCTTAAGCAGGCCATAGGCCTTATGGGAAACCTTATCATCTCTCTGGGCCTAAGGATAGCAGCAGCCTATATGGTAATTGCCATTATTGATCTTATCTATCAGAGACGTAAGTTCAAAAAAGATATGATGATGACCAAGAAAGAGGTCAAGGATGAGTTCAAGAACTCTGAAGGAGATCCTCAGGTAAAGGGCGCTCAGAAGCGCCGAATGATGGAAGCATCCAGAAGGAGAATGATGCAGGCTTTGCCTCAGGCAGATGTTGTCATCACCAACCCTACTCATTATGCTGTTGCCATTAAATACGACGCAAATGAAGCGGATGCACCTGTTGTTGTTGCTAAGGGTGCCGATTATCTGGCTCAGAAAATAAAAGAGATAGCTAAAGACAATGACGTTGAAATAGTAGAGAATAAGCCTCTTGCACGAATGCTTTACGCTAACGTTGAGGTTGGAGAACTGGTACCACCGGAGCTCTATAAGGCAGTTGCCGAAGTTCTCGCATATGTATACCACTTAAAGGGCAAGGTTTAAGGACTTAACAGACCCTTTGAATAGCAACTAAGACGGAAGGAGGATAATGATGGATCTTAAGAAGATACGAGACCGGGTTTATGATTATGGTTTGGCGCTATACATTGTAGCCGCTATTGTAATGCTCATTATTCCGCTTCCTGACTGGCTTTTGGATATACTCCTGGCTTTTGATATGTCACTTTCCTTTGTGATCATGTTCACAGCCATGTTTGCCCAGGATGTTTTGGAGATGTCCTTTTTCCCGACAATCCTGTTGTTCACCACGATCTTCAGAATTGCCCTTAACGTTTCCTCCACAAGGCTTATCCTTACCCAGGGTAGTGCCGGTGAAGTAATTGAGGTATTCGGTTCCTTCGTGGGTGGAGGCGACCTTATAGTAGGTGCAATTGTTTATATTATTCTTATCATCGTTCAGCTGATGGTCATCAACAAAGGTTCTGAACGTGTAGCTGAAGTATCAGCACGTTTCACCCTGGACGCTATGCCCGGTAAACAGATGGCCATTGATGCGGATCTTAATACCGGAGCCATAACTGATGCAGAAGCAAAGGCAAGGCGTGATAAGATTCAGGAAGAGGCCAGTTTCTTCGGAGCCATGGACGGTGCTACCAAGTACGTAAAGGGTGATTCCACTGCAGGCCTTATCATTACTGCAGTTAACCTGGTTGGTGGTATTGCCATGGGTATTCTTAGAATGGGTATGGATGTAAATACTGCCATTAATACCTATTCAATCCTTACCATGGGTGATGGCCTTGTAAGTTCAATTCCGTCTCTGATGATCTCCATGTCGACAGGTATTCTGGTTACCAAGGGCTCCAAGGAAGCAGACTTTGGTCATGTCCTTATCGGACAGCTCTTTGGTACTTCCAAGACTCTATATCTGGTTGGCGGCGTTGTGGCAGGACTTGGTCTTTTTTCACCTTTGCCGACAGTTCTTTACCTCACCTTTGGTGCAGGCTTTATCGTCCTTGGAAGAATTGCCAGCCAGACCATGGAGGAGGCTATTGTAGAAGGAGAGGTTGCTACCGAAGAAGAGCAACAGGCCGAAGAGATAAGGCAGCCTGAGAATGTAACGAGCCTTTTACAGGTTGATCCTATAGAGCTTGAATTTGGATATGGTATTATTCCCCTTGCTGATGTCAATCAGGGTGGAGACCTTCTGGACCGAGTTGTCATGATAAGACGACAGGTTGCTTTGGAGCTTGGAACAGTGGTGCCTATCATCCGTCTTAGGGACAATATCCAGTTGAATCCGAATCAATATATAATTAAAATTAAAGGTATACAGGTAAGCGATGGAGAGATTCTTTTCGACCACTATATGGCCATGAATCCGGGTCATGTCGAGGACGAGATAACCGGTATCCCGACCTTTGAACCGTCCTTCCATCTTCCTGCCACCTGGATTACAGAGGGTCAGAGAGAAAGAGCTGAATCCCTGGGATATACTGTTGTTGATCCTCCGTCTATTATTGCAACCCATCTTACAGAGGTTATCAGAGAACATATTGCTGAGCTTATGACTAGACAGGATGTCCAGAATCTTGTGGACAACTTGAAGGAAAACAATCCTGCCCTGGTAGACGAGCTTGTGCCTAAGCTCATGAGCCTTGGTGAGATCGAGAAGGTTCTTCAGAATCTTCTTAGTGAGGGTATTTCCATTAGAGATCTTGTTACCATTTTTGAGACCCTTGCTGATTTTGCACCCTCTACCCATGATCCGGATATTCTTACCGAGTACGTAAGACAGTCACTTAAGAGGGCTATTTCAAGCAAGTATTTTGCTACGGGTGAGACCACCAGTGTCCTTACTCTGGATCCTAAGCTTGAACAGGAGATCATGAGCTCGGTTAAGCAGACCGAGACAGGGGCATATCTTACCCTTGATCCTGCCCGTACCAAGTCTATTCTTACCGCAGTTGGGGAGAATGTAAGAAGGCTTGAGGAAGCCGGTAAGATGGCTATCATCATGGCATCGCCGATTGTCAGGATGTATTTTAAGAAGATGACACAGGATTATTACAAGGATCTTATTGTAATTTCCTATAATGAAGTGGAACCAACTGTTGAATTACAATCTGTGGGGATGGTAACGGCATAATATGATTATCAAAAAGTATGTTGGAAAAACTGAAAGCGAGGCTACGGAGGAAGCCAGGAAAGAACTGGGGCCTAACATTGTAGTTATGACTGTTAAGCCTGCCAAGAAGACAGGTTTCTTCTCCTTCTTCCAGGCCCAGAAAATTGAGGTTACCGTAGCTTTGGAGGAGGAATCTGAGAGACCTCAGAGAACCTTTTCTCCTCAAAAGGAAACTTTCAAGACCGGGAAGCACTCTTTTGATGACAACTCCCAGAAGGATACTATCCTTGCTTCAGGTGGAATTTCTCAAAGGTCTTCCGAAGTCAAGGACGACAGCAGTGCCATTGAGGAAAAGCTTGATAACTTAAGTAATCTTCTCGAGAAGAATTTCCTTAAAACCGACAAAGAGGATTCCTCAGAAAAAGAGCCTTCTTCCTTACCGGAAGAGTCTTCGCCCAAAAAAGCCGGCGATGTCTCTGAGGAGATCATGTCCTTCATTAAGCTTTTGTATAACACTCTCATCGAGAATGAGGTCGATGAGATATATGTAAATCAGCTTACAGATGAAGTTGAGAAGCTGGCAAAACCGGGACTTCCTTTTGACTACGCTCTTTCTAATGTATATCAGAAGATGGTCCTTAAGTTTGGAAAGTCCGAGCCTATTGACCTTACGGGAGATGGACCGAAGGCCGAGATCTTTATAGGTCCTACAGGTGTAGGAAAGAC
>DFGW01000050.1:4460-6006 GCA_002372465.1 Butyrivibrio sp. UBA3740 | reverse complement strand
GATGCTGACGGATTCGTTTCAACAATGGCTAAGGTTATTGCCGGATACTACGCTCAGTAATATGTGACATGCAGGCAGGGCATGTATCATGCCCTGCCTGTTTTAACTTTTAAACCAAGTAACTAATTATTTCTTTCATTAAAGAAAGGGGGACTACGAATGGGTACATTTTCTACCGGTCGTAAGGTTGCTTCGTTCGGCTGCCTTATTCTGGGACTTGTGCTTACTATCGCCGGACTTACATTATCAATTACCAAGGCAGGCGACCTGATCTTATTTACTATACCCATGAATGGAACAGCCACACCAGTAATTTTAGGTAGAGGTGCCATGTTCGTATGCGGTATAATCCTGTTTTTTGTCGGACTTTATCTTTTCCCGACATTAACACATCATCGAGCTATTATTAATGTAATTTTCCTGTTTCCACTTCTGTTCGCTTTTGCAGTAACTGTTATAATACCTCTTTTCCTTGGTATCGGTTACTCCTTCACAGACTGGGACGGAATCAAACTCAAAGGCTTTGTTGGTCTTTCCAACTACGCAAGAATGTTTAACCAGCCTTCATTCCTCTGGTCAACACTTCTTACATTCTTATTCGTTGTATTTAACATGATCCTGGTAAATCTGGTAGCTTTTCTTTTAGCTCTCCTTTGCACATCAAGGATCAAGGGCCTGGGATTCTTCAGAGCAGCTTACTTCCTCCCCAACCTTATCGGAGGAATCGTTCTGGGTTACATCTGGCAGTTCATTTTCAGTAACGTTGTAACCAAGTTTACAGGCACCTACTCAATGCTTTCGGACACACATACAGCTTTCATAGCTGTCATCATCGTATATATCTGGCAATATGCAGGTTATATCATGCTGATCTACATCACCGGACTTAACACAATCCCTGGCGACGTACTTGAGGCTTCAGCGATCGACGGAGCTAATCCTACACAGACTCTTTTCAGCATCAAGCTTCCTATGATTGCACCAACAATTACAATCTGTACATTCCTTACACTTACATCAGCATTCAAACAGTTTGATGTAAACCTTGCTTTGACAAACGGTAAAGGATCAATCGACTTCCTTGGCAACTACATCGCCAACGGAACAGAGATGCTGGCCCTGAACATCTACACCACAGCTGTTATCAACAACGATTACGCTCTTGGTCAGGCTAAGGCAGTATTCTTCTTTATCATTCTTGCCATCGTTTCAATCATTCAGGTTCGTATATCAAATAAGAGGGAGGTGGAATTATAATGCATACCAAAGAGAAATCTTCTACAGTCATTATCAGAATGATAATCGCAGTTATCGTTGCAGCCTATGTATTGTTCCCCTTCATCCTTCTTCTGATTAACTCAGGAAAAGAGACAGCTGATATCACAGCCAATCCTGTAAGCTTTGCAGGTGCTAGCTTCTCTCAGCTGGGCACAAACATAAAGGCAGTTATAAACGATCCTAACTTCCTCTTCTGGAAATCCTTTGGATCATCAGCCCTTATCACTGTTATATCACTGGTTATGCTCTCACTTTTCGGAGCTATGGC
>DFGW01000050.1:0-4328 GCA_002372465.1 Butyrivibrio sp. UBA3740 | reverse complement strand
TCAATGATCATTCCTTTCCAGGTAGTAATGCTTCCACTTATTTCAACCTTCCGTGATGTAGGAAAGTTCATTGGAATTCAGATGCTCCAGTCAGTACCGGGCCTGGTATTTGCTTACCTGGGATTTGGAGGAGCAATGACAGTATTCATCCTTAACGGCTTCATCAAAGGTGTTCCTTACACCCTGGAGGAAGCAGCAGCAATCGACGGATGCAGACCTGAGCAGACCTTCTTCCAGATCATCTTCCCTCTGCTGACACCGGTTATCACAACCGTTACAATCCTTAACGGTATGTGGATCTGGAACGACTACCTTCTTCCTTCAATGATGCTTGGACAGAACGGTAAAGTAATGACCATTCCTATCGCAATCCAGAAGTTTGTAGGCTCTTACGTAAAGAGCTGGGATAGAATCCTTCCCGCTGCACTTCTTGCTATCATTCCTATGATCATAATCTTCCTTATCGCTCAGAAGCAGATCATGGAAGGAATGATCGAAGGTGCTGTAAAAGGCTGAGAGAACTTGCTGAGGTTCTTTCGAAGCTAGTTCGAACGTGTTCCGTCGAGCACTCATGCGAGAGCGGAACTTCCTTATAACAATTACCTTTCATATCATACAAAAATAGGCGTTGCCATTTGGGCAGCGCCTATTTTGTAGTCATTTTTTATTATTCCAAGTTTGTCAGTTTGTTACAGAAGCAAGTACAGGAACTCTTACAAATGCGATATCACCATGACGTGTAAGATTTACGATTACATGGTCCTTGCGAATCTCTACAACAGGAAGCTGTACCCAGGTGCCGTTCTGGTTCTGATAAGCTGCAATGTTATCACCGATCTCAGCGCCGCTTACAAAGAAATTAACCTTTGCTGTTGAGAAGGCAACTCCGGGAGAACTTGTATTTACGCAGGCAAGAAGTGTTCCGCCAACCTTTCCGGCAAGAGTATTTGCTGATGATCTTACACCGTCTGCAGGAACCTTGATGGTGAAGGTAACATTACTTCTTCCGCCATTGATCTCAATCTTTCCGCCCTGATAAACCACTGTTCCGCCATAGTTTACGTAATTTCCGGGATTTGAAGGAGGAGTCGGGTTTGAAGAACCGCCTCTGCTTCCTCCGCCACCGCTTCCACTGCTGCCTCTGGCTTGCAGGGCTTTGATAAGTCCGTTAACCTGGCCCTTTAAGTCCTTGATATCATTACTTGCCTTTTCAAGGTCTTCCTGAGCCTGTTCAAGCTCTTTTTTCAGTTCTTCATAGGTAGGACTGGTGTGCCCTGACGGCTCAACATCTTCTGCAGCAAATGCTCCGATAGTTGATGTGAACATCATGACAGAAACTAAAGCGACAGCGAGAATTTTCTTCATAATTTACGCCTCCATACTTTCTTGATTACTTTTCACTCCATATATAATGATCATTCGTCCTCAGGGTCCGAATAATCCATATATCTGTCAATAGTACCGGCTACATCACCCACAAGACACCCCACCACTACAGTCTGTTTTCCGGGGTTATCCTTACTTTTTGTCGAAAGAGTGATGATAAAATTCTCAGGTTCTACCATATCCTCCCAGCCGGAGCGGATATTCCTGTTCATAGCTTTTTTACTGTAAATCTCGTCAAGAAAGGCCTGACATCCCGAAGCCACGGTAAAATCATACTCGGCAAGCAGTCTGTTATCCTCTCTGGTAAATGCTGCAAACACTATGTAAAGAAGGGCATTCCCATCCAGATAAACATGTATATATTCATGGTCATCAAAAAATTTCCGGTCCAGAAATTTTTGAAGATCAGCAAACTGACTTCCGTCCTCCGGAGATGAACCGTGAAGGACTTCGTTGAAGTCGCACATGTCTTTAAGATTGGCACACTCTGTGTATATGGCTCCCTTAGGGTCTTCCTGTTTCAGGTAATTGTGGTTAATATAGTAACTGTCATCCCCCTCAGAGCTCTGACACACCGGGCAGTCAATGCCTGTATCAGGTACATATACCCAGGCAAATATATCTTCGTTCTGTGCCTTAAGGGTATCAAAATCTCCCCTTATTTTGGTACTTTCCAAAGCCTCATCGCCGGATCCTGTTACCTTATCTTCTTTTCCGCAACCGGCCAGCATAAGCACTGAAAGCGCAATACAAACAAGCCCTTTTAGAGCAATCTTATCTATGTAGTTATTTCGGCATGATCCGCGCATTTATTTAGTCCAAATTATCAATTTTTTCATAAAAAACTTCAATGATCGTATTATAGAGGTCATCTTCGTCCACTATGAACTCTTCATACTTGCCTCCGTCCTGATTATTGCCCTTTATCATCCTGACATCTGAGGCATCAAAGCTGTAGCTTGTGATATAGGGAGCCAGATAACTGATCTCATCAGGAGTTATGTTGGTAACCATCTGATTGCTTATGGCTGTAAAGAGATCAACAGCGGCATTGGGATTATCACGGCTTTTCTCTCTCGCAGCCTGGATAAAGCCATTTAAATATTGGCGCTGTCTTTCCAGTCTGTCATCGTTGGATCCGTAAATATTTACATCTCTTGCCTTCACATAGTAGAACGCCGTTTCACCCTCAAGATGAACTGTGTCGCCCTTAACAAGGGACTTGTCCCACTTTGTAAGATCGTCCAGTACTTCAACTTCAACTCCGCCCACCTGATCATTGATGGTAGGAATGGCACTCATGTTAATGGCCGCATAGCCATGGATGGGCAGCTGATAGAACATATTGGAAACAGCCTTAACCGTGTACTCACAGCTCTTTTCCATGCCATCTCCATAGCCGTGCTGAAGGGCAATCTGCGCTACTATAGTGTTCTGATATCTTCCGTAATCATCATAGATATCAATATCGGTCATGGAATTTCTGTTGATGCCGATAACCTTTATTGACTGGTCGCGGGGATTAAGCACCAGCAGGAAAAGAGCATCTGCCTGACCTCCACCTGATCCCTCGTTGACCTTGGTCACCACCTCATCATCCTTGTCGATTCCCATGATAAGAAAGGTGGTTATATCCTCATTGTAATCGTAAACTCCGCCATTATACCGCACCCAGTCAGACTGCCATACAGCGCCTTCTTCGGGCTGATAGTCTTCAGTCTGCGCAAGCATAGGCGTACTGGTAGCTGATTTATTGGTAAGATTGTTTTTCCCAAACATCCTCATGGCTTCAAAGCCCACCAAAGCCACCACGATCAATGTCATAAGGCTGGCCCAGATTATGAGGAATATTCTGCCTTTACCTTGCATAGGTTCACCCCTGGTTTCCGCTTGCCTCCTGGCTTGCAGAATTCTCATCCCCGGCCTGCTGTGTCTCCCCGGCTCCCTCTTCCGGGATCAAGGGAGCACTCATAGCCGGAAATAATTCCTCTTCCTCCTCAATAAATTCAGAAGGATTTGCGTTTTTGTCTATATCTTCAATATCAGCAGGGAAGACTCTGGACTGCTTGGTTACATTGCCGCTATAATCGGCAACGGCATAATATACAACAGCTGTCTCTTTTTCCCTGTTAAGAACCACTTTCTCAACTACGATCCTTCCGGTAAGATCACCATCCTTGGCATCGTAGGCGTTAATTCCCACCTTAAGGTCATTATCCTCAGTTTCTGAGTTGTAGATCGTATCTGTTGCGGAAAATCTGAACTCCGGAGCAATACGGTCACTCCTGCCATAGGCCACCACGATCAGAAAGATCAGGACACCACTCAATATGGAAAAAAATATTCCCAGAAGATTTCCTCTCACGTGCTCCTCCCCTTAATCCTTCCTGGTCACTCCCGCCAGGTAATTAAGTTCATCAAGATCGTCCTCATCAGGTTCAAGCTCCTGCTGCGCAGGACGCGGCTTGGCAGCCGGTATATCTATGTTGTCTTCCCCATACTTCCCGTAATACTTGCCATAGTACTTGCCGTAGTACTTTCCGTAGTAACCGCCATAGTTATAGCCCTTTCCGGAAATGTCGACCTTGTTAAGTACAACTCCAAGCATCTTGGCGCCGGCTTTATCGAGCTGATCCTTAACGCGCTGTGCAAACCTGAAGCTTATAGAGTTACTCTCTATTACCATGATGGTGCCATCACACTGCTTGGCTACAACAGCCGCATCGATAACGCTTCCCAGCGGAGGTGTATCTATGATGACATAGTCAAAAACCTGCTTCATGTTCTCAAGGACCTTTCCAAAAATCCTTCCGCCCAGCAGTTCACTTGGGTTTGGGGGAACAGGCCCTGCGAATACCACGTAAAGATTTGGAATATCTGTTTCGCAGATAACGCTGGAAAGCCTCTCTCTTCCCACAAGGCAGTGGGTAAGTCCAAGCCTT
>DFGW01000017.1 GCA_002372465.1 Butyrivibrio sp. UBA3740 | reverse complement strand
AAACAGTACTCGGCGTGCGCTGCCAGGGTCTCGAACCCTGGACAACCTGATTAAGAGTCAGGTGCTCTACCAACTGAGCTAGCAGCGCATTTGTGTTGTTCGGTTGTCTCCGTGTCTTAACGACAAGTGATATATTACTACGGCTAAAACAGAAATGCAAGCACTTTTTTTAATTTTTTTAAAAAAAATTAAAATCTCAGGTACTTATGCGGTTTTCACGGCTCTTTTTTTATGGTAAATTAGATAGGTAATACAGTAATTAGGAGAAAAAAATGATTTTTGATACGCATGCTCATTATGATGATGAGCAGTTTGATACAGACAGAGAACAGCTCCTTGCTTCCATGAAGGAGGCAGGGATTGGAAATATAGTCAATGTAGGAGCCAATATGGCTTCTTCCCAAAGCTCTCTGGATCTGGCAGATAAATATGATTTTATATATGCTGCTGTGGGAGTACATCCCAGCGATAGCGCAGAGCTAAGCGATGAGAATCTAGAGAAGATAAGGAAGATGAGCGCCCATGACAAATGCCTTGCCATAGGCGAGATAGGTCTTGACTACTACTGGCCGGAGCCTGACCATGAGATCCAGAAGATGTGGTTTAGAAGACAGCTACAGCTTGCCCGGGAGGTGAAAAAGCCCGTTATCATCCATTCAAGAGAGGCTGCTCAGGACACGGTTTCTATTATGAAGGAAGAAAATGCCGGAGAGATAGGCGGCGTTGTCCATTGTTTTTCCTATTCAAAGGAAGTGGCACAGGAATGTGTGGATATGGGCTTTTATGTTGGAATCGGAGGTGTAATAACCTTTAAGAACGGACGAAAGCTAAAAGAGGTGGCCGAGGTTATTCCTATGGAGAAGATTCTTTTGGAAACAGACTGTCCCTACCTGTCGCCGGAGCCTTTCAGGGGCAAGAGGAACAGCTCATTGAATCTTCCCTATGTGGTGAAGGCTCTTTCTGAGATAAAGGGTATAAGCCCTGAGGAAGTAATTAACATCAGCGAGAAGAATGCGAGGGAAATGTATGGCTTATCTAGGTAATGCAGCCCGTACAAAAGAAGTGCTGGCTAAGTACAACATGAGTGCCAAGAAGAAATTCGGCCAGAACTTCCTTATTGATAAAAATGTCCTTGAGGGCATAGTGGAGGCAGCGGGCGTTACAGAAAGCGACTGCGTCCTTGAGATTGGTCCGGGAATCGGAAGTCTTACCCAGTATCTGGCAGAAGCCGCCGGAAGAGTTGTGGCGGTGGAAATAGATAAGGGGCTTATACCGGTCCTTGACGACACCCTTTCGGAATATGACAACGTGACTGTCATCAATGAGGATGTCCTTAAGGTAAATATAGAAGAAATAGTTAAGGACTATAACGCAGGAAAACCCATCAAGGTCGTGGCAAATCTTCCCTACTATATAACGACGCCCATCATCATGAAGCTATTTGAGAGCGGAGCGCCAATCGAGAGCGTTACTGTCATGGTGCAAAAAGAGGTGGCGGACAGAATGTCAGCGCCTCCCGGGAATAAGGACTACGGTTCACTTTCCCTGGCTGTAGGGTTTTATGCTAAGGCAGAAGACGTAATGGATGTTCCGCCCAGCAGCTTTATACCACAGCCGGGAGTGGGCTCAGCGGTGGTTAAGCTCTCAAGGTTCCTTGAGCCGGCAGTCAAGGTTAAGGATGAGAAGTACATGTTTGAGATCATAAGAACATCCTTTAACCAGAGGAGAAAAACGCTGTCCAATTCCTTGTCAAATAACCCTTCTTTGGGGGTCTCAAGACAGGAGGTTCAGGACGCGCTAATAAAAATGGGAATCGATGAAAAAGCAAGGGGCGAAATACTAAGTCTTAAGCAGTTTGCAGAGCTTTCTGATATTTTACAAAGCAGAGGTGCTATGTTAAACTAACTACTAGATATTGTATTTGTTGCACCAAAGAGGTAGATATTTTGGATAAAGTCGAATATAAAATTCGAGCCGATGAAATAAAGGCTTTGATTGGGGAAGGCAGATTTGCCGAAGCAGTGAAGATAGCAGACACCATTGACTGGAAGAGAGTAAAGAGTATCAACATGCTCTGCACCATCAGTGATCTGTACAAGATAAACAGGCGCTATACGGAGAGTAAAGACGTTCTCCTTATGGCTTATGACAGGCACCCTACAAGTCGTCCCATCGTATACTCTTTATGCGAACTGGCTATAAAGATGGGCGAATTTGTTCTGGCAGTTGAGTACTACAAGGAATTTGTAAGGATTGCACCAAGAGATACAGGAAGATACATTCTTCAGTACAAGCTCTATGAGGCACAGGAAGTAAGCCTTGAGGAGAGGATTGCAGTTCTTGAGGAATTCAAGAAACACGACTACCGTGAGAGATGGGCATATGAACTTGCTTATCTCTACCACAGAGTCGGTCTTACCACAGAGTGTATAGAGGAATGTGACGAGATGTTCCTGTGGTTTGGCGAGGGAAGATATGTAATGAAGGCCCTTGAACTAAAGGCGCTTCATGAACCTCTTTCTCCCGAGCAGCAGGACAGATACATCAGATATAAGCAGAGCCACGGGGGAATTGTTGACACATCCATCGTCACTGAGAAGGATGAAGTCGGCAAGGATGAGACCAGGACCGTGGAGATCAAGCAGCCCACAAAAGAGATACCACCGGTATCTGATGCGGACATAGCAGCCTATAACGAGGCAAGGGCAAAGGGCGAAGAGATTCAGGAGGACCTTGGGGAGACCAGGGAATTTGTGCCCGGGGAAGTTTCTTATTCTGCCAATGTACCTGAAGAAGATACAGAGGAAGAGGACCAGGAAGACTCATTTGAAGAGCCTTCGCAGGAAGAACCCGAGAGAGACCCTGACGAGATCGTTTATCCACACATCAGTGAGATAAAAGAGCCTTCTTATGACGTTAGCTCTTTTAACACAATAAACCTTCAGGAATCTCTGGCAGAGAGCCTTAAGGAAGCCTTTGGCGAAGATGACAGTGATACAAAGGTGTTTGAGCCTGTTTCAGAGCCTGCGCCTTCAGAAGGAACCGTTCAGCCTATCACAGAGGAGATCTTCGAAGACACCGGAGAGATGGAGTCTACCACAGAGCAGGAGACCACGATCTACCAGCCACTTACCACATCTACCGGGGATATGACAGCAGCCGGAATGCAGGAAGTCTTCTTTGACACAGAGCCACAGATGGGCATAGACATCAAGTACGGCGGAAACGGTCCTATCCTTGGAGAGGAGAAGGTGACCGAAGCGCCTGCAGAGCCTGCCATAATGGCACAGGCGGTAGAAGATGCCGGAGAGAGCATTTCGGAAGAACAGGAAGAGGTAAAAGAGCCAAATCCTGTAATTCAGCCCTTCAAGGCATTTGCATATGAAGAAAAGCCCCTTGAGGAAGAGGTTCCCGGAGCAGTTATCCATCCTAACGCAAGCTACCAGATGCATTCTCACTTTGAGAACATGCTTGCTCAGGAGTCTGACGGCCAGATCAGCCTTGCAGTTGAGCCTGAGCCCGAGGTGGAGAAGCAGATCACAGGCCAGATCAGCATCGCTGAGTATCTGGATAACTGGGAGCAGTTCAAGAAGGAACAGCAGCAAAAGCAGTTTGAGTCAGTCAAGAAGAGAGTTGCCGATGAGACCGGCGACATGTTTGCTGACTTTGATGAAAAGACAAAGGCCGGACTTCAGGAGAAGATCGAAAAGGCCATAAATGATGCCATCAAGAAAGACCGGAACGAGAGATATTCCGGAAGAGGCGATTGGAGCGTTAAGCGCGAAGATCGCATAAATGCCGCAATAGATGAGGTAATAGAACAGGGCGGAGAATCTCCCAGAAGTGCTGAGGACTATCTGGCTGAGGAGGAAGACAGGACTGAGGATGAGGCTTTTACTGAGCCGGAAGCAGAGGCTGAGGGTGAGATTCCTGTTGAGACAGAAATAGAGGAAGTTTCGGAGAAAGCACAGGAAGCAGTTTCCGCGGAAGAAGACGAAAAAGAACCAGAGGAGCCTAAGGCCGGTGCAGTAACTGAGAACCTCCAGGCTGTAGCGGAGGCAGTAGCAGCCAGCGATGAGACCACCAACATTACCGAGGCAACAAAGGCAGCAGCACTTGCCACCACACAAGCTACCACAGACATGACAGAGGCAGCAGCTGAAGTGGCTCAGTCCGAAGCTGAAGAAGCTAAAGAGGATGATGAGGAAGAGGATAAGAAGCCTGAGCCTCAAAAGCCTGAAGCTGAAAAGCCCAGAAAGAAACACATAGGAAACAGAGAGCTTGAGGAGCGTGTAAGAACCATGACTCCTGAGGAGAAAGAGCTCTTTGGACCATATATTCACCATAAGAAATCCAGAAGACAGATCATCAATGCCATTGATAACCTCAGCATGGATCCGTTTTCCGGAAATGCTGTTGTCACCGGCGAAGAGGGGGCCGGAACCGTAAACCTTGCAAAGGGTCTTATCAAGGCTATGCAGGCGTCAGATTCCAACTTTAGTGGAAAGGTTGCCAAGATAACCGCTAATGTTCTTAACAAGAAGAGTACTGCCAGCATTTTTGACAAGCTTGCCAACGGCGCTCTTATCATTCAGAGAGCTGCAGACATGGAGCCGGAGACTGTAAGCGAACTCCTTAAGATTCTCCAGGAAGAGAACAAGGGACTTGTTCTTGTTATGGAAGATACCAAGGAGGATATGGACAGATTCCTTGATAAGAATCCATCCCTTAAACAGAGCTTCAACGTCCGTGTTGATATAGAGGCCCTGGATGATGATTCCCTGGTAGCCTATGCAAGGCAGTATGCTCTTGAAAAAGAGTATGCCATTGATAACCTTGGAATCCTGGCTCTTCACACAAGGATCTCCGAGAGACAGACTCTTGACCACGATGTAACAGTATCCGAAGTAAAGGATATTGTGGACGACGCTATATATTATGCGGAAAAGAGAACCGTCGGACATTTAGTTGATGTTTTAGTTCGCAAAAGGTACGACGAAAATGATATGATAATACTTAGAGAAAAAGACTTTATGCATGACTAAAAAATTCTTCAGGGGGCTAAAATGAGTCAAAAAGTTTTTATTTCCGAGGATGATGAGTATTTATTTGGCCAGGGAACTCACTATGACATCTATGATAAGCTGGGGGCACATCCGTCAGAGGAGAATGGCAAGAAGGGATTCTTCTTCGCAGTATGGGCACCCAACGCAGCTGATGTGCATGTAGTCGGTGACTTTAACGGATGGGATGAAAACGCCCATCAGATGAAAAGAACCAAGACCGGCAATATCTGGACTTTATTTATTCCCGGTGTTGGAATCGGAGAGCTTTACAAGTACCTTATTACAACCCAGGATGGCAGGAAGATCTATAAGGCCGATCCATATGCTAACTACGCCGAGCTTCGTCCCGGCAATGCATCCAGGACAGCTGATCTTTCCGGATTCAAGTGGTCAGATAAGAAGTGGTATGACAGTATAAAGGGCAAGGATCCAAATCGTATGCCCATTGCCATCTATGAGTGCCACATTGGCTCATGGATGAAACACCCCGACGGAACTGAGGATGGTTTCTACACCTACAGACAGTTCGCCGACAGGATTGTTGAATATCTAAAGGAAATGAAATACACCCATATTGAGCTCATCGGTATCGCTGAGCATCCTTTTGATGGCTCATGGGGATATCAGGTTACGGGATACTATGCACCAACTGCAAGATATGGTGAGCCTACAGACTTTATGTATCTTGTGAACAAGCTTCACAAAGCAGGAATCGGTGTAATCCTTGACTGGGTACCGGCTCACTTCTGCCCGGATGAGTTTGGTCTTGCATGCTTTGACGGCACATGTATCTATGAGCATCCGGATCCAAGGAAGGGTGAGCATCCTGACTGGGGAAC
>DFGW01000218.1 GCA_002372465.1 Butyrivibrio sp. UBA3740 | reverse complement strand
GATCATATGATGCCGGAGATGGATGGTGTAGATGCCATGAGGATCATAAAGAGGATTGCTGCCAGAACCCAGCGCAATCCTGTGATGATCGCGCTTACGGCGAATGCCCTCAGTGGCTCAAGAGAAATGTTCATAAGAGAAGGATTTGATGGCTTTATTGCTAAGCCTATAGACCTGGCTGATTTTGAACATGTGATGAAGCGCGTCCTGCCCCAGGGAGTTATACATTATGAAGGGAGGGACGAGGCATGAAGTTTTTAAGTAGATTTAAGACACAGCTATTTGCCTTTCTCAATGATTCAACCATAAATATTGCCGACAGATCTTTTATGGTCTTCTCTATTTCCATGGTTATTGCCCTCTACCTGGCTGTTCCCTGCGGACTGATCATGAGGGAACCTTTGACGGCCACAATCTCAACCATGTTTGGCGCTTTGTTCTTTACCGCCTATGTGGTTTATGCATACAGGAGAAAAAAGATAAAACAGGCAAGGATAATGCTGGCGATAATTCTGTCCTTGATATTTCTTCCTGCCATGTTCTTTACAAACGGCGGAATAAACGGTGGTACTCCCATCTGGCTTATCCTTGGCGGATACTATATGGTGCTGATACTGGATGGGAATATGAGAATGTTGATGTGTGCCCAGGGTGCTGTTATTCTTCTGGTATGCTGGATCATTTCTTACTACCATCCTGAATACGTGTTGCAGTTTAGCAGATGGGGAAGCTTTTTTGACAGCTATGTTGCACTTATTATCGTATCCTTTGTTCTGGCAGTGGTAACTGTTTTCCAGACCAGGCTCTATCAGAGGGAGGTAAGACTTTCCAATGAAAAGACCAGGGAACTGGAAGCAATGAATAAGGCCCAGAGCCGCTTCTTTTCCAGCATGAGCCATGAGATCAGAACGCCTATAAATACTGTCCTTGGTTTTAATGAGCTCATACTTCGCCAGGCGGATGCTTCAGACGAGATCCGAAAGGATGCCATGAACATTCAAGGCGCAGGAAAACTTCTTTTGACCCTTATAAATGATATCCTCGATGTCGGCAAGATCGAGGCAGGCAAGATGGAGATTGTCCCTACGGAATACAGCGTAGCGTCACTCCTTTCCGAGATCGTCAATATTATCTGGCTTAAGGCTGAGAAAAAGGGACTGCAGTTCAATGTGGATATAGACCCGGATGTGCCTGCGAATCTTTACGGCGACGAGGTCAGAATAAAGCAGATACTGATCAACCTGCTCAATAATGCAGTAAAGTACACCAATGAGGGATCTATTGGCCTTCATATGGAGTGTGAGCGTCTTGATGACGGAGATGTACTCTTAAATATCAGTGTTTCCGATACGGGCATTGGCATAAAGGCTGAGGCTCTGCCGAATCTTTTTGATGTTTTCAGGCGTCAGGAAGAGGAGAGGAATCGTCACATAGAAGGAACCGGTCTTGGACTTTCCATAGTAAAGCATCTTGTGGAACTCATGGACGGTCAGATCAAGGTGAACAGTGTTTATTCCCAGGAATCTTCCTTTGAGGTTTCGATACGACAGGGCGTTTCATCCGGCAATTCTGTCGGAAATCTGAACATTTCAAATATCCGGGATATCTCAGCCCCTGAGAAATTTGAACACAGCTTCACTGCCCCGGGAGCAAGGATACTAATTGTAGATGACAACGAGATGAATCTGGAGGTGGAAGGAAAGCTTCTTGAGGGCACAGATATAACTGTGGATCTGGCATCTTCTGGCCAGGAAGCTCTGGGCTACACCCTGTATAACCGGTATGACGTGATCCTGATGGATCATCTGATGCCTGAAATGGACGGCCTTGAGTGCTTTGAGAAGATAAGAAACCAGAAGGGCGGCATGAACCTGGATGTACCTATCATCGCCTTTACTGCCAATGCAGGAAGCGAGATGGTAGAGCTTTATAACAGGACCGGATTTGACGGTTATCTCGTAAAGCCTGTCTCCGGGCACGAGATGGAGGCTATGCTCCTTTCACACCTTCCGAAGGATAAGGTGGTCAGCAGTGCAAATCTCGAAATGACTGATTCCCTTATAAATACAGGCAGCAGATATTACAAGAAAAAAGCTGTGGCAATTGCAGCAAACAGTACAAGTGATCTTCCGGCAAACCTGGTAAGAGACCTTGGAATCAGCATAATCCCCTGCAGGGTATTTACCAATGAGGGAATCTTTGACGACAATGTTGATATCGATGCCGAAGAGCTCATCAGGTATATGAAGGATGAGAGTAAGAGCGTCCGGACAGAGGCACCTACAGAAGAAACTTACGTGAACTTCTTTGCAAAAGAGCTTGAGAAGGCTCATCATCTTATCTTCGTTGCATTTTCCAGCGGAACCAGCGAAGAGTATGAAAGGGCGCTTCGGGCATCCAAGAGCTTTGGAAATGTCTCTGTTATCAACTCGGAGTCCCTCTCAAGCGCCTATGGAATGCTTGTCCTTATCGCCTGGCGTCTTGCAAGTCAGAATCTTCCTGTGGAGAAGATTGTGGCTGAACTTGAAGAAGCCAAGATGCGGTTACATTGCAGCTTTGTAACCAGGAGTACTGAGACTATCACAAGGCAGGGAAAACTAAATCCTGCCATCAACAATATACTCACAACCCTCTGGCTGCATCCTGTGCTCAGGATAAAGAACGACAAACTTGGAGTCGGAGGACTTCTTTTCGGAAATATAAGGAAATGCTACGAAAAATACCTGGATCATGCCTTTACGGGAAGCAGGATTCCGGATACCTCGCTCCTTATCGTACCCTATGTTGGAATGGATGAAGAGGACCTGATCTGGATAGAAGAGCGTATACGTGAGCGCGTGTCCTTTGACCACATTGTTTTCCAGCGCACCTCCGCCGGAGTAGCAGCCAACTGCGGAGAAGGCTCTTTTGGCCTTCAGTACCTCATTAAGGGTGAAAAGAACTATGACCTCGGAGCGCTCTTCGATGAACCGGAACAGCCAGAGGAACAGAGCCCGAAAGCTCCTGAAAAGAAAGGTGAAACATCATCTGATTCTGCTTCGGAGGCTGAACCGCAGGGCGCTTTAGCTGACGAAGCAAAGCCTTCAGAATTTTTGGCTATAGAAGGAATTAGCGTTGAAGATGGGCTTAAATACTGCGGAAGTGAAGAAGCCTTCAAGAAGTTTTTGCGCGCATATCGCGACTCCATAGACAGCAGGGCAGAAGAGATTGATGATTCATTAAAACGCGGGGATATTTCTTTTTACACCATCAAGGTACATGCCCTTAAGAGCACCAGCAAGATGATCGGAGCAAAAGAGCTATCGTCCATGGCTGAGTCCCTTGAGAGGGCCGGCAAGGAAGAAGACTTAAGCTTCATAGAGCAGAATAACAATAAGCTCCTGGAATTCTACAAAAGCTACAAAGATAAGCTCGCTGAGCTGGAATAATATGTTACAAAAAGGACGGTCCACCTGATTTGAGGCGGACCGTCCTTTTATTTTCTGTCATTTTTAATTAGCTCCAGAAGCTTGGAAGCTGCCAGGGATAGGGGCCTTGAATCATCGGTTACCACGCAGATCTGTCTGGATGGAAGTATCTTATTAAAGCGAAGTTCGAATAAGACGCCGCTATCAAGAAATTCGTCGGCAAAGTTTTTCATTACGCAGCCCACGCCCAGGTTCCTTAGGGCGAACTGTACTATCATATCGCTGGTGGCAAGCTCAAACTCAGGGTGAAGCTCCAGACCGCAATCTGAAAGAAATGCATCCACATAGGACCTGGTACTTGATTTACCCTCCAGCATGATCAGGGGAATCTTTTCAAGGTCTGAAAAATCCAGGGTCTTATTCTTATATTGAATAAACTTTCTTCCGGCTACGAAAGTGTCCTTTATTTCTGCAACCGGAAAGAAGGAGTAGTTCTCTTTTTCCTGAAAGGGAGATGAGATAACGCCAAAGTCTATCCGGTCCTGATCAAGGTAGGTCAGTGTCTCCGGGGTTGGACCATTGGTAACGGTGACCTTGATGCCTGGGTAGAGCTCATGGAACTTCTCAAGGTAGGGCAGCAGGAAGAAACGAAGAGTCATGTCACTGGCCCCGATTCTGACCTCACCGGCATCCAGATGGAGCATTTGCTCAAGGCGCTGTTCGCCCAGCTCAATCTGTTCATAGCCCCTCTCTATATATCTGAAAAGAAGGTCTCCCTCAGCGGTAAATTTCATACCCCGGGCTGTCCTCTGAAAAAGAGTGCAGCCAAGATTGCGCTCCAGCTGGTGTATGGACTGGCTGACCGCGGGCTGTGAGATCGACAGCTCTTTTGCCGCAAGGGTTATACTATGTAGTCTCCCTACATGAAAAAAGACTTTATAATACTCCAGATTATCTACCATGGAATTCTCCCATAAACATATCTTTTCATTAATTTTACGTTCCCCGCATATTTCATGCAATGCAAATGATAACTTTCTGTTTTTTCCATCTGTACTTTTTGCGTTGTACTTGCTATAATGTTTTGGAGTTATGACCGGATATTTTGACAGAAATTCTATTCTTTAAATGGCGCAAAGCCAGGAAAGGTGCGGGTTCTGATGGGTATAGAAAATGACGGAAGTGTCAACGAGAACAGTGTTGAGGACATCGTTTTAAGATATCGTCCGGAGTTATCCAAGATAACACCTTACCTGAATTGGCTTCGGGATAATGCCAGCAATGAGGTAGCCCAGAGCTATTCCAACAGCGATCTTAAATCCATGCCATTTCCTGTTTATGACTCAAATCTGCTTGCTTTTGTTAGGGCAGCGCAGAACACCAATCTTATGGATCGCAACTATGTCTATGTTTATTCCAGAAACCGTCTTAATACTGCTAAGGATGAGCTGAATTTTATTGCAGGTGCTCAGATCAGGGATATGGATGATCTGGCAGGAATCCTTTCGAAGTACGTCCTTTCAGGTATGACTAAGGGCTCTGTCTGGGGAGAGGGAGTCCGTAACGGAGTTTTGTACAACGTTATTAAGAAGATGGATGATCTGGTTCGTTTCTGGGGTCAGGAGACCACCAGGTGAGAGGACTAGCTGAGGTTGAATTAAAGGCTGGAGGAGTTTGATTTGGGAGAGAAGTCAGTACAGAAGAAAAAGTACATCCTGGAGAAGGCCAGAGAAGTCTTTGCTGAAAAGGGCTTCAAGAACGTCACCATGAAGGATGTGGTAGATGCCTGCGATATCAGTCGTGGGGGTCTTTATCTCTATTTTTCCAGTACTGAAGAGCTGTTTTTGGCGGTTCTTGCCGATGATACTTCCGAAGACGATGAAGAGGCAGTTGTAGCTGCTCTTTCCGGCGACGCATCTGCCGGTGATATGTTAGCTCTTTTTCTGAAGGAACAAAAGAAAGAAATCCTTCGGAAGAAGAACAATCTTACCGTTGCCACCTATGAGTATTTCTCACTTCATAAGGTGACTGCCAAGGACAATCCCCTTAAGAATCAGTTTGATACAGCAGTTCGTATTGTTGAAAAGCTTATAGAAAATGGCGTAGAGAACGACGAGTTTTATTGTGAGAACCCTTTAGGCTGTGCTCGCAATCTTATGTATGTGGTGGAAGGCCTCAAGATCGCTTCCAAGACTATCGGCGTCTCCGAAGAAGCCATCGACAAAGAACTTATGTATGTATTAGAGGGATTAGTCCCGGATGAATTAAATAATTAATCGTTAAATAAAAAGTGCTTAAGTAATCATTAAGCACTTTTTTTGAAAATAAGTAAAATGAAGAGGAGAGACTATGAGCGCAGTAAAAAGAATCTTCGTAGAAAAGAAGGAACCCTTTGCAGGAAAGGCAAAAGAACTAAAGGCAGAGATCTCAGGCTATCTTGGGATCAAGAGCGTTGAGAAGGTAAGAATCTTCATCAGGTACGATGTTGAAAATGTATCCGATGATGTCTTTGAAAAGGCTGTAGTAACAGTGTTCTCTGAGCCCCCTGTAGACATTCTTTACAGAGAGACCATCGACATCCCGGAGAATGCAAAGGTATTCAGCATTGAGGCCCTTCCCGGCCAGTTTGACCAGAGAGCTGA
>DFGW01000250.1 GCA_002372465.1 Butyrivibrio sp. UBA3740 | reverse complement strand
GATCTTAAAGGTCACAGTCTTGGTACCACCGTAATAGGTGTCACCACACTGTCCGTTTCCGGCAACGGTTACAGTTGCTTTTCCCTTTTGGATATTACCAGTAATTGACTCAATCCTGTAAGCTCCTGCAGGAATTGTCTTTCCTCCGATTTTCACCGTAATGTCGGATTCACTTATCTCAATCGAGTCGCCGGTGTAATCAAAGGCTGTCTTGTTAAGCTTTATTGTTGCCTTGCTCAAAAGATTGTTTACGCAGGTGAAATCAGCGTAATTTTCCGAATCAGAAGCATACAGTCCCTTACCCTTAACTGCTACTCTTATTACCATTCCGGGCATAACAAGATGCTTTTTAACATCTACAGCATCACCCACTTCAACATGGCGCTGGTAGTATTTCTTTCCTTCCATGTAGAAGATATCTCCTTCGGATGCGTAGGTGTAGATAAAGTTCTTGTCGTAATCCTTTCCGGCTGCAAGCTTGTTGCCGTTTGCATCATAGACCGTTATGGTGGGCTTTATGTTGCCTCCTTTGCCGGAATACAGGATATCAGTTGCAGTAACTCGTACACTTTCAAAACTTCCAGCAGTAATAGCAAAGGTCCTTGTAAATGTACCGGTAAAGTTCCCTGCTCCTGTTACTGTAAGACTTGGCGCCTTCTTTCCTGTGGCTCCGACTGCGTTGTTGTTGGCACACTTAACCTTATAATCAGTTCCGGCCACCAGTTCCTTGTCGCCATACATCAGCTTAAATTCCGGTTTTACTCCGCCCTTTGTATATGCAAAGCTTCCAAGGTCTCCGGAAGTGTCTTTAGAAGATTTTCCACTGCAAACAAAACTTACACCGCCTTCTTTAAAGCCAAGTGGTGTTATCTTGAAGGTCTTCTTTACAGTTCCGGTATACTTTCCAACGCCGGTGAAAGTAATGGTTCCATTTCCCTTCTTGATATTGTTGGATACGACAACTGTATAGTCTTTATCCTCTCCTTCGAAAAGAGGTACCGCCTCCGCCTTCTTGTTTGCCTGATAGGTCAGTGTGTAGGATGGTGTCTGAGCATTTCCATTGTAAGTAACTGCGCCTATTGCAAACTTGGCCTTTGAAAGAGCTAATCCATTGATCTTATAGGTCAGAGTCTTAGTTCCGCCATAGCTTCCCTTTCCTGTTACCACCGCTGTCGCGGTTCCTGCGAGTACGTTGTTAAAGTACTTAACCTCAAACTCCTCTTCAGTAAGTGTATGAGGATTCTTTTTATCAGTGATCTTATCAGTGATCACGATGGCAGGTTCCTTGGCCTTTCCATCAGCTGTCTGAGCACCGATCTTTCCAAAGGTGAGCTTTGCAATATTTATCTTTTCCTTCTTAGGATAGATTATCTCTTTAAATGTAGCGGTTCCTGTATAGTTTCCTTTTCCTACAATCTTTACAGTATACTCTCCAGGCTCTGTGCCAACTTCTGAATAGTCATAGGCAAAGTCTGTGCCCTTCTTAAGCAGAGTCTCTTTTCCGTTCACCATGTAGGTAACAGTTGTAGTAGACTGAATCTTCTTTCCTGTATATATAGCCTGTACATCAGCTATTTTGAGGTTATTATTATCCGAAAGATCAAGAGGCATTATGCCAAAGGTAAAGGCCTTTTTGCCGGTGTAGTTGCCTTTGCAGGTAACTGTTACAGTTCCCTTTGCCTTGGTGGTGCTTGCCTTAACATTTCCGGAGTACTTAATGGTATAGTCTGTACCCTCCTTAAGGAGCTTCTTACCGTAATAAACTCTTATGCCCTCGAAGGTTATGGCAGATCCAGTGTAGGCTCTGTCTTCAATGCCTGTTGCCCAAAGTCCCTCAGGGATTACGGTAGCGTTGCTGATTCCGGCCCTATCAGCTTCAATGACATCGCCCCAGTCAGCAGCAGGATCTTTTACCTTAAAGTTATAGCTCACAGTGTTGCTGGTCTTGTAGCCTTCCTTGTACGCCTTGGCATATACGGTCACATCTTTATCAAGCAAAAGAGCTGTCCTGTAAAGATGATCATCAGCATCCTGGAGTATAGATGCCTCTTCCTTATTGGTAGTGAAATAGATCCTTGTTCCGCCCTCAGCAGTCCTTAGGTAAAGCCTTGTTCCCTCTTTAAGTTCGGCTCCGTTCTCGTATCTGTTTCCTGCTGCATCCGTAACATAGGGCTCTGACAAAGCAGGAATGCTCTTGTAACGTGCATACAGAGTATGATCATTTGCTATAATAACGTTTGTATCCGCCTTGACTTTAACGCCCGCAGTCTGATCCGTATACCATCCAATAAAGGATTCCCCATCGTCTCCCGGTATGGGTGTGGGAAGCTCTCCATAGGTCTTTCCATAAACCAGCTTTATGGGATTTACAGTTCCTTCAGGAAGTGTTCCGTTTCCGGGATTAAGTGTAACAGAGAACTCCTTTGCCTGGAGCTTTGCATAAAGAGTTATGTCACCGGTAAGAGTCGCACCGATCACTACCTCCTGACCAGGCTCACAGCCGGGACTTAAATACCATCCGCCAAAGATGTAGCCATCTCCTCCAAGTCCGGGAAGATTACCCGGAATCACGGTCTGATTCGTCCTATCGGGAATACTAATATATCCCCCTGTATCGAACCTGATAGTATAGCCCCTTGCTTTCCCAATAAGGTTCGCTTTGTAACCAAGCTCCTTCATCTTTTTGTAAACATCTTCATTGTCACAATCGAGCTTTGTGTCAGGTGAGAAGGTAGAGAGAATAATCTGTTCGTCACCCTCTGCAAATTCATCGTCAAAGTCTCCCCACTCAGCGGACGTACCCTTTTCTCCACTCTTAACAAAGCCATTCAGAGTGTTGGCACTAGTGACATACTTACTTGAAGTGTTGACTACGCGCTCACATTTTAAAGTTATTCTTTCAAGGTTCGTTAGTCCGTAAAATGATCTGTGGAACTTATACTCGTGATAATTTCCTACACTCATTTTTTCGAGGTCTATTACCAGCTCGCCGGTAAATCCCGTGCAGTTGTCAAATACTGCAATACCAATGTTGTATCTGCCATTTACAGGGTTGGGAAGAACAAGCCTTCCGTCAAAGCCCGTGCAGTCCTTAAAGGCCAGACCAGCAATATCGGTAACAGAATCAGGTATGGTAAGATCTCCCGTAAAGCCGGAGCATCCCATAAATGCCTCATATCCGATATACTCAAGAGATGATGGAAGCACCAGATTACCAGTAATATTGCTGCAGTCTTCGAAAGCCTCGCTTTCTATACGCGTCAGCTTATTACCAAACTTAATTCCGGTTATTCCGGTGCAATGCTCAAACGCATTACTACCAATGCATGTAAGTTCCTGTGAAAACTCCAGATTCCCGGAAATAGTACTGTACGAAAAAGCATTATTCCCAATTTCCTTAACATTCTTTAAGAAATCGGTGTTTTTAAAAGTAGGTTTCGCATAATCGTCATAGTGTTGACTGGATGAAAAGGCGTACGAACCTATCTTTTCAGCTCCCCTGATGTCAAAAACGCGCGGTGTATCAGCGTATAAAGAAATACCACTGAAAACAGAATCTCCAATCACTTTGACATTTTCCGGAATCACAACACATCCACTAGGATTTATTCCTGTGAAGCAAAAATCAGGAAGCTCCGTCAAACTTCTTGAAATGTATAATGTGTTAGCATCGTAAAAATAGAAGCTATATTTTCCAATTTTCTCTACATTGTCAGGTATTACCAGATAAGTGCCTTCACAATCCACATGGGCAAAAGCATAGTCTCCAATTTCCCTGACTGTTACAGGAATGTCGATAGATTTCTGATATGGTTTAAGCCCATAAAAAGCATAATTGCCTATTCTGGTAATGCCGTTTGCTATAGCAACTTTCCTGATCCTGTATCCGTACCAGGGAACAGCTTCTTTATTGGCGTAATCATACATTGCACCCGTACCGGAGATATAAAGATCATACCAGTCACCCTTCTTCGAGTCATGCCAAACGCCCGGATCCACAAGGGTGTATGTAAGGCCAGCTCCGCATTTTCCGGTCTTCACAGCGGTCTCAGTCCCATCCTCCTTATAGCCGAAATGAATCTTTTTGTCGGTCCAATAAGCAGAATAGAAGTGATTTGGAAAGAGCTTTTCCCACTCCTGCCTCGATCCCGAAAAGAAGATCTCGTTTGCACGGAATGGATAATCAGTGGTACTACTACCACCAGACCCTTCTTTGAATGTAAGTTCACTGTTTTTAATGCCCCCAAGGATATACACTTTATCAAGTTCAGCACTGATGTAGGTCGTGTTTTTTGAAATATTATCAATGGGGCCGTAGAACCAGATCTCTTTTAACTTTGATGAGATCGAAGGAAAGCAATTATCAATGCATTCCAGTTCTCCCCTTATTATTATTTTGCTAATATTTTCGCATTGCTCAAATGCAGAATTGCCGATATCAATCTTATCACCTGGAATATCTATCGTACCCCTCAGGTTATGGCAACCACTAAAAGCTCTCGCTCCTATTTTTTTAAGTGAGGACGTTCCCTGAAAAGTAACTGTCTGAATTCCTGATTTAGAAAAAGCATCAGGTTTTATTTCTTCAACAGTTCCTGGGATAACTATGTCTTTTAATCCCGTAAAGCCCTGAAAGCCACCAATCGTCTTTGCAAAGGGGCTAAACACGACTTTAGTAACGTTATAACTATCTCGCTTAATATAATAATCACCCATCACAATTGAATTGTTATAAGTGTTATTGGTAAAGATAATAGTGGTAACATAAACAAAATAATCACTCAGATTAGGTATACGATTTAACAGAAATGGTTCTGCATCAACTACGCTATTCCCTTCTAGAGTTAGAGTTAGTCCTGAATTTGTATTTCCATACAATTCAAAATCCCAGTCTTCCTCCCACATATAGGAAGAGTCTGGATTATCCGGGGACCACTTTATCGTGCGAAGCACAGATGAACTCATATTTACATAGCCACTACTAGTCGGATGGCCATAATCAAATTTTCCGCCTTTTGAAGCACCTATGCTGCCACCTTTTATCTGGGTCGCTCTTGCCTCCCACATATAATCTGACGCAATATCTACCGCCAAGAGAAGTCCACCAAAAACAAGTCCTGCAGGTCCGGCAGCTGCAAGCTCAATACCACCGTATGCAAGAATCATCGGAATTACTGCTTCTTTAATGATATTGTAGGCGCACTGATCTCTATATAGCTCATCCGCCTGCTTTCTGGCCTTTTCCTTATCGGCTATAGTGGTGGATCTGTCTATTTCCTCGTAGGTCTTTTCTCTTTCCCTTGCGCTCTTGTTTACCTTATTAGCCAGCCCCACAGCCTTAACAGACTGATCCCACAGTTTCGAGAACTCTTCTAATGAATCGTCTGCAAAATTGTAACCAGCAGTCTCATAGCTGTAGCCTGACTCCTCCATGAATGCAAGCCTCATCTTCATTACGTCGCCGTATGTCTCACCTGCATCCGCAAAATATTCCAAAACCTGAAAATCTTCTTTAGTTTTATCCTCATAAAAGAGATACTTATCTTCATCAAGCCCGTGAACGAAATAACCGCTATTTTCCAAAACGTCTAATCCATAGCCTGTTGCCTCTTCTAGAGTCTTGGGGAGTTTACCTGCGGTAAACTTGATAACACCCTTTACCGCTTTTTGCTGAGTCTTTTTAAAGAGCTTTCCGTAATCGATGGTATACTCTGTAAGGCCGTCAACCTCTTTAGCTGTTACCAGTCCCGGTATGTTCTCATTAAAGAAAGCATATCTTTCAACCATCGCAGGATCGTAGTCATAGCCCAGGCTATTGGGATCAAAAATAGTCAAAGGCTTGCTGCTGTTAAGCTTAAGCCTGATGCTTGTAAGATATTCGCAATCATTGCCCTCGTCAAAATAGCCCTCTGCCACAAAAGGACTGTTACTGTTTTTTCTGGTGGCCACAAGGGTATAATCCGTACCTCCAATGGTAGCAATAACATCAACACTCTTTACGCAGCTGGAGTTATCCACTCCGATTTCAAAATGGAAAGGCTTTTTTCCGTCATAGTCTGTAAGGTCGACGGGAACTCTCATTGTTCCTGCATAATATGCGGCATTATTAGCCAGAAGGTCAATCGTGGATTGGCCCTTCCAGGACATGGTAAAAGAGCTAACAATTGCCTGCTCATCTTCTGAATACCTTGAAAAATCAGTGTCTGAGGAGGACATGGTAATGCTCTTAAGCTTGCTGTATTCTTCCATGAAATCCTGGGAATCGTCTGAAAGCAATTTAGACTCAGAAAGCTCATCTTCGCTGAGTTTTTCCGAATTATCACCTGTATTCAGCTCCAAATCATCCTCAGCCAGATCCGCATCCAAAGATTTCTCGGATGAATCTGCAACTGAAGAATCTTCAGATGAGTCCACATTTGAAGCATCCTCTGAAGAAACTGCATCTGAAGAGTCCTCGGATGATGCCTCATTTGAAGCATCCTCTGAAGAGACTGCATCTGAAGAGTCCTCGGATGATGCCTCATTTGAATTGTCAGCTTCCTCATCGTCGATGTCTTCATCCGCAAGCAAATCCGCCTCTATTCCTTCACCGTTAATAAACTCAGTCTCCGTCTGAGCCGCTTTAGCAGTAATGCTTGCAGGGGCAGACAAAGCCAACACTCCTGCCATTACGAGTGTTAAAAATCGTTTACACACCATTTCCAATCCCTCCGTGATTTACCAGATGTTGGTTGAATATATATTATTCCCACTAAATAAACATTTCTTCCTGAATGTCCTAACCCGGACACCCGAACAGAGATTCTATCACATACGCTTTTTAATAACAAGTATAATAACGTGTTTTCATTAGCTATATTTAAATAATAATTCTTAATTCTAAAACGATTTAAGAAATATAATTTCTCACAAAATAGTGCCGGCAGATAATCTGCCGGCATAGGTGAATTCCACATATATTTGTTGCCATCAAAGCTGTTCTTCGTGTTCCCCGAAAAGGATCACCCGTTGATAACCGTAGGATCCGCGTAAATCTTGTAACCTCCCACAGTATCCACAAGAACAAGTCCTAGTGAAACCAGGTTCTTGTCTATCTTACGGGATTCGGAGAGAATGATGTAGCTGCAGCCAGTCTGGCGCGTAGCCTCAAGAAGTGCCTCGGCGTCAATGACCTCGGGCTTCTCCATCACTTCGTAAACTGCGTTGTAGTAATCCCACTGGGTAGCAATCATCTCACGGCCGTAAGGCATCAGGATATCCGTGTCATACTGTCTCACAAAGTGCACCAATTCTGAAGGGAAAGCCGCTCTGACTCTGGGCTCACCATCTGCAGGGGCGATCACATCGCAGACGTCTATAACGTTCTGAGGGATATGATAGAGGTTCTCAGCCACGGACATGTACTGGTTAAGATACACCAGCGAACCGGACAGCGCCACAACCACCAACACTATCACTAGTGCAACACGCTGCCGGATTCGCTTCCCGAAGCTGTACACAAGTTTGCAGGCAGCATAGCCCATCACTACGTACATTGGAACAAGCCACATAAGCCTGTAGTAGGTGTCGCTACCCTCGTCAAATGCTGCCACATACAGGATCTTTGTGACAGGCAAAAGAAATCCTGCCATAATTACCAGCGGCAGAATACCTAAAAGTATTCTCTTCTTCAGGTCCTTCTCGCAGATGGCGATGTAAAGCGCCGAGGCGATCAGAAGAATTGCCAGCACCGGATTTCCGAAAAAGAGCTTGAAGGAAACCCAGCATTCCATGAATATACCGTACATACAGTACTCCTCAGAAAGAATATCCAATTCATTTAGTTCTCGCGCAAAATGTTACCTAAATCGCAGAAATGTTTTCCCGGCAAGATCAGTTCTTAATCTGTCTCAAGGATGATCCGGTCTTTGCCGTAGTACTTGCGCATACTTGCATCCCTGTAATCATCAGGTATTCCCGTCAGATCGAACTCTACGTAGTATATTGGTACCGGGTGATCATGGAGCTCGTGGAGCGTAACCACAGGATCATCAGACTCCAGTAGCCTGGACCATTCATCTCGCTGTGCAGCATATCTCTGCGATTCGCCAATCAGAAGACTTCTAGCCGCAGCAATACTGGTGATGTTGAAACGTTCCTCCTTGGGAAGAATGTTCACAGCAAGGAAAACCACCACACCGGCCAGAACCACCAGCATATATCTGCTAATGAACTTTCCGCCGAAAGCCTTTATTTCGAATGCCGCTCTTACTCGTCTTACTGCCTCAAGTTCCAGCAAGATCATGAAAACAATAAACACAAAATATCTGATATTCTCAACACGCCTGGGCCCCACTTCATTCATAGAAAACAGGGTCGGCGTGAACGTTGACGCAAATAAGCAAAAAGCAAGGATCGCGTAGACAGCAAGTGGTATCGAATGAAGTCCGCCAGCCAAGTCACCGGATAATGCACGGGCTGAAATTGCATCAGCAAGAGAAGGGCCGTCTGTATCACCGGATGCCTTTTTGCCTGCAGCATCGCCTATAGCCTCACGGCACGGTCTTACACAAATCCCTGCGTAGTGCCACAGGAAAGGCAACAGGAACGTCAGCAAAAGAACTGTCGGCAGATTAAACCATTCATTGAAATGCCTGTAGGCCTCGAGGAAGGAATTCCCGATAGCCTCCAAAGGAGCCTGTGAAGTGCTTTGAGCAGCCCTGATGGCATTGCCCGGAGCTACAATATTCACAATAAAACCCGCCAGCGAGCACACAAATACAGCCACGATACGGGACACATCTTTGCCCGAACCAACATGCCCTGCAACAGCCGAAGCCATATTCGCCTTTTCTGAATCATCCCTATGCCCGGTGCAGGCTGAAGCCACGTTCGCAGTCTCTGAATCATACCTATGCCCGGAACCGGCTGAAGCCACACTTTCATACGCCTTCATATCTCCAGGCTTTGTAGCCTTGAATATTTCAACCAGCAGGAAAAGAGCTGTCACCTCCAATCCCAGAAGTCCTGAAACCAGATTTCCTCCGCCAAGGAAAAATCCCAAAATGCAGGGCAAAACAACTCGCTTTCGCTCCAGCAGCATCCCCCACTGTATCAGCATCAGAGAATAGAATAGCGTATAATAGCTGGCTCCGTTCCACCAATAAAAACCCTGAAAAGCATGGGGCAGAACCTGCGTGCAAAGGATGCCAACAGCAGCCAGCACAATCACTGCCACGCTGCGACGGCCGGAATCCTCCAAACCTGAAGTCTTCTTCACCTCAAGCTTAATGATCGAATTCTCCTCGCTTCTGACCCCAAATATTTTCTTCCAAAAGCACCAGTTGCCCCAAAGGAACATCCCCACCAGTATCACTGTGGACAGGCCATAGAGCCGTGACCCGAATATTGAAGGCTGAAGAGAAAAAAGCGCCAGCGCTGAAAATGATCCCTGCCAGGAGTGGTATACTTCCGCCACCTCACCGCACATAGCTCCCAAAACCGCAATCAAAGAATGGGTACTTTCCCATGCCTGGTGGGTCGCAGCACTGTATCCGAAATCATCCGCAAAAGGGCGCGAATAAACAGCCACCAGCAGCATGGGAATCAGAACCACCACCAGCAGAGCCAAAATGCCCTTCTTATATTTTTCCAAAACAGTCTTACTCACTGCGCAGCAATCCTCTTTCTATGCCAGATAAGCCAGGCCACAAACAGCACTGTAGTAAGCCCGGTTATAACGTAAGCCACCTTCTGAAGAGTGGTTTTCTGGTACTGAACCATAACATGTCCAAAGCCCTGACCGCCCTCAGGCATGAATACACGCACATAGCCATTGTCGTCATAGGCTTCGCCCACCTTCAGTTCCGACACCGGATTATCATTCTCATCCAGTATATATGCCCTGTAGCCGTAGTAATAGATATAGGGCATATCGTAATACTCCTTGGAAAGATCAACCCAAACCTCAAAGTATCTGTAATTATCATGCTTGTAACCATCCGCGCTGGTCTGGTCGTTTGCCCCAGCATTCTCCACTCCGTGGCATTCACTGGGCTCATTTTCCACAGGGAGCCACTCGCCGCAGGAGATACCGTTGTCCACAAGGATCAGATCCCTGTCAATCACCTGTCTGTCGTATGCCTTTGGATTATAGAAGTTGGGCTTTATGTACATTCTGGTGCCAAGCACAGCTACAACCGAGATTGCAACCAGTATCAATGGCTTAACATCTACTTTCTTCCCGTCCTTTGTCATATCATCAGCTGCAAGCTTTGCCACCATGGCCAGGAACATGATGAGCAGGACCATCAGGACATAGATAAGTCTTGCCGTCGACTGGAAGAAGGAAAAGAACTGTCCCACAGGTCCACGCCAGAATGGCTCTGAGCGCATAAGTCCCATATGGAAAACTACGGTAATAAACACCATCAGCTCATTCAGATAAACCTTGCGGTTCTTAACCATCAGCCAGACAAATACCACTGTCGCCACAAGGAACAATACAAAGTACAGCCAGCTGATCTCTCTTATTACATCAAAAAAGTTCAGAATATGATCATTGATATCGATGAAATTATCATAAATAACCTTAAACTTGGTATGGGCAGCAAGTTCGATAGCAGGAAGCCAGTACTGTGTAGAGAAGAACAGCCCAACCATGCTCACGCAAAAGAGCTTTCCCAATACCTTCGGGTTAGTAATGATCTTTTTAATATTCAGAAGTACCAAAAGAACCATTGCCACCATCATGGAAATGAAAGTCAGATGGTGACTTAGAACCACCGCTGTAATTCCTATGCCGTACTGGATATAGCCGGCCTTTTCATCATCAAAAGCCCGAAGCAGTCCGCAGAAAGCAAGAGGCAAAACAACCTGGGCTATGAAAGCGCCAATACCAAAACCATCATAAAGGTTGTTCCACATACAAATCGTTCCAAAGTACAGAATTGTGGTAACCACAGCAATCTTCTTGCTCTTAATAAAGCCATCGAAAACCATGTAACACACTATAGCCCCCACAATGGCCACCAGGCTTGCAAAAATCTTAAAAGCCATCATAGGCTCAACCCCAAGCATTACCAGCGCCACAGCTATATACAAGAAGAAATCCGGGTAAAAGAATCCTACGCCATACCCAAAGCCCATCATGAGCATGGGACGGATCTTTGGCGGAAAAATACCAAGCTTTAAGGTCTCCACCATGGAAATCAGTCTGGCATAGTGAAAGTCATTTTCCTCTGCACGGGGAAGTCCCGTTGCAAAATACGGAATAAGGAAGCAGATCAGCATAAAAGCCAAAATCCCCAGATACAGTCCATTTTCTTTTAAATACTTCACAAACTTATTAGTCTTCAAAATACACACACTCCAATTTCTATTGTTTACCCTCTAGGCGAAAAACATTGAAAAATAAATTCCCAAATACACAAGGTTAGGTATAACGCACAAAATAGCTCCAACCAGAACCGTTATCCTCTTTGAATAGAACAGCATTATAAGGGTTAAAAGAGCTATCAGTGCGCTTCCAAATATTACCCCCAGTGAACTGCAGACACCTGAAAGCATATTGATAAACCAGAGCATGGCCCAGGGTGCCATCAGAACACGCCATGATGCCAGCTTCCTGTAGCGCATTACAACAGGGTTTGTACTTTCTCTTAAGGTTCCGTCATCACCATTCCTGTTACCAGCCACAAAATCGAGCCTGATGCCCATCTCTTTTACTTCCCTGTCAACAGGATTGACCCTGTTACCGCCCCGCTTCACGTCCTCCATCATCCACAGGAACATCCAGAATATCATCGGGAATACCAGGTTTGCCACCAGAGCCTTTCCCTGCCAGGTTCTCATAAGGAAGAACGTTGCCGGGGTATATATCGAAACGTTGCCAAACATCAGAAGCAAAGAAACTATTATCATAAACACCGGAATAACCGGTTGTCTTTCCCTGAAAAGAATTCTTCCTATCTCCACATAAACAAGATAGACCAAAGGAATAACAAACAAAGGGATCACTGAGTGAGAAAGGATGGTGGCATGAATGCCGCTCTGTTTAGCCACAAAAGCGATCCACATGGTGATCACTGCCAGAGCGTGCCTTATGTCCAGAGAAGTAGAAGTCCCTGTATATGGCAAAATAGTATTCATAACTCCGGCCTGTTGCGCCAAAAGAGACTCAACAACATAGTAGGCATCGTCGCCGTCAAAGCTTGCCATTACAACTGACATTACCATCTGAAAAGCCATGATTGCAAAGAAGATTCCCCAGTATATCATGCTTTCCCTGGGATAGTTAACCTTAAACATCCTAAGGTCAGATCTGGGGCTTAAGATATCCTGTATATCAGCATGGGCTTCTCCCGGAAACAGCACCAGATAATCCCTCCCGGTCTTACTGCGCAGCAGAGCCATAACGCTTCTTAGAATACCCGCCACCGCCAGAAGCAGAGAAACCACAGCAAAAGTATTTCTGCAGCTGTCAAAGGCGCCATAAACGATACTGGTCATGCAATAGATCGCTATCACCTCAAAGACGCCCATATACACCAGAAATCCAAGTATAAAGGTAATCCCTACTGACCTTCTGGCTCTTGGCAATATGAAGTTGAAGGCAAGTCCTGTACACATGGGCACAACCAGCACCCAAAGCAGGATCTGCAGTACAGAAACAACAATCATATAATTTCCTCAATCCTTGTGGATAATTACTTCATCATAAGATTCAGGTGCTCCTGAAGAATGCTGATACCGGTTGTGTTTTCTCCTCCACGTGGAATGATGATGTCAGCATACTTCTTGCTGGGCTCAACAAACTGCTCGTGCATGGGCTTAACGGTCTCGCGGTACTGTGTCAGGATTGACTCAATGCTTCTTGCTCTCTCCTGCATATCACGACGGATTCTTCGCATAAGCCTCTCGTCGGCATCGGTATCAACAAACACCTTAATATCCATAAGATCACGAAGCTCTTTGCTCTCCAGGATCAGAATTCCCTCTAGTATGATGACTTTTTTAGGCACCACATGAACAGTGGCATCAGACCTGTTATGAATAGTGTAATCATAAACAGGCATATCGATAGCCTCATTGTTCCTGAGTTTCTTAACATCCGCGATCATGAGATCAGTATCAAAGGACTCAGGATGGTCGTAGTTAAGACGGCTTCTGTCCTCATAGGAAAGATCATCATGTGCCTTGTAATAGGAGTCATGGTTGATAACAGCAATGTCATCACCGAACTTTTCTTTTATCTTCCTTACAATAGTAGTTTTTCCGGATGCTGTACCACCGGCGATTCCAACTATGCAAACATTCTCACTCATATAAAACCTCCATATTTCTTCCGGGTTATCCCGAACTTTTTTGGAACCAAAGCTCCTCACTTCTCATATTTACTTCCGTAAGACCTGTAGTACTCGTGGCTTAAGACTTCTCCGGACTCACTGTCATAAGTTATGATCTGTATGTCATAATCAATCTTCGAATCATCATAGAGTAAGTTTTCCTCAGGGTTCTCCTCAGAGTACAAGAGCCTGAACAGATGCTCCACCGGGTAGTAATACATGGTACCCATGGCTGTCTCTATGCCCTCCAGGTTCTTTTTCTCGCTTGCCTCATAGACGCTGCCACTGCCAACATCTCTTACCATGATATAGGGACCATCCGTGTGGTAGATTGTTGGGGAATTGGTGTAATTATGGATCAGTCTCTGGATCAGATTGTCACCCAGGGCCTGGGAGCCATCATTTATATACACTATACAGCTCACATCTCCCTCAGAGAGGTAATTAAGCTGCTGATAGATACTGTCAGAAGAAACAGCCAGGTCATAAATTGTCCGCCTGAAGGCATCTGATTTCTCCTGCCAGTCATCATAGGCCTCATCCCCTCTGTGGTCCTCAAAGGCTCCGGTATCGGAAAGGATCTGTCCGATATACTTGGTAGCCTTTATAGAGCCAAGAGCATTCATGTGACCTGTGTCGTTCATATCCGTGTAAAGATCAACAACTCCCAGATCCTGCATATTAATAAAGGGAACATCGTAAGATTCGGAAATTATCCTGGCGCTGTCCATGACTCTTTTATCATCAGTAGTAGCAGAGCAGGTAAGGAATGTGGTGATCACTCCGATATCGTTTCTCTGACACTCGTCAATGATCTTGCGAAGATACTCCTCGCCAACAGTCTCTCCGCCAAGTCCACTGTCGTCCTCAGGATTTGGATAAATCCCCGGAGTAAGCTCAATGCCATATCTCATCTCGGCACCAAACAGCTCGTTCCTGTCCGCGCTTCCTGTGAGAGCTTTGTAGTCATTTCCGTTCAGCTCATCCCACCTGCTGTGATATACCAGGAAATCAAAAAGAAATTCCTTCTGTATAGCCCTGTCCTGAATAAGATCCTCTATGGCTGCTATCTTCAGCTTATTAAGCGGCCAGACATCCATGTTCAAATGAAGCTGGTCGATGGAGGAATCCCTCTCTTCCTGCGTGGAATCCTCATACATCACGTCCAGGTACTTGTAGTCCTTCTGCATCAGGAAAGTATCCACAACCACATACTTGGGTCTGCAGTACTGAAGCGCCTCGAGAAGCTCCCAGTAGGTAGCCTGCATCACAGATCCGTGACCCCCCATGTTGTAAGAGGTGATGCCATACTCGCCGTAGAGAACCGCCGGGTTCATTGCATTTATCACATGAGAAGATCCAATGAACAGTACATCGATCTGATCCTGCCGGGCCTTGTCAAAAAAGTCTGCGTACTTGTACTGACTGTCCTTTCTTCGAACCAGAAGGATTGCCGCCCCAATGCAAACCCCAAGCACCAAAAGAAACAATATTGATTTTAGTATATTTAAAACCCTAGTCTTCATTCAAAACCTCAGAATTGCTGATAGATAAAGCTTCCTGCATCGTACCCCGGTCCCCAGACTCCGCAGACAAGCACCAAAAGCACCCCGAAGATCATTATGATCCAGCGAAGCCAGATTCCCTGACTCATGATCTTGTCCCTGAATTCAATGTCCAGATACCCCAAAACATCAACAATTATCAGTGCCAGAATTCCCAGAAGAACCAGCCCCATGTTGGCTCTGTTAAGTCCCAGCTGATAGATGGTCCCTTCGGAGAACACCCAGGGAGTGAATTCACAGCTCTTTTTCAGGATCAAAAGAGCTTTCGGAAGGTCCTCAGCTCTGAAGAACACCCAGGCTGTATTCACAAGAAGGAAGGTAAAAACAACCTTGATACTCCTGTGGGAAAAGGATTCTCTCCTGACCTTTAATATTTCCACGCACTTGTCCCTTATGGGCTGCAGGATGTAGCCGATTATCTGATAAACCGCGTGAAGCAGGCCCCACACAAGGAAAGTCAGGGCTGTTCCATGCCAGATGCCGCTGACAGCAAAGACGATAAGGATGTTCAGATACTTCCTTACGGTGCCTTTCCTGTTGCCACCAAGGGGAATGTAAATGTAGTCTCTAAGCCATCCGGACAAGGAAATATGCCATCTTCTCCAGAACTCCGCAATTGAGCCTGACATGTAGGGGCTGTCAAAGTTCTTCATGACATCAATGCCAAGGATTCTTGACGCTCCGATGGCAATGTGGGAATAGCCCGCGAAGTCGCAATAGATCTCGAATGTATAGAAAAGGGTTGCCAGGAACACAATGGTTCCGGGCTGAACCTGTGGATTGTCGTAAACGGTTTTAACAAAAATGGCCAGTCTGTCTGCAAGGACCAGCTTCAGGATATAACCCCAGAGCATCTCAAGAAGTCCGTCCCTTAAAAGATCATAGTCCACACTCATGGGATAGCTAAACTGAGGGAGCATGTTCCTTGCCCTCTCTATAGGGCCTGATACGATCTGAGTGAAGAAGGATACAAACAGGGCAAGCTTAACGAAGTTCTTCTCAGCCCTGACATCACCTCGATAAACATCAATCAGATAGCTGATGGCCTTTAACATGTAAAAAGAAATACCGACTGCTCCAAGAACAGTTCCTGCCCGAACCACCAAAAGAAGCGCCACATCAGCGGCAATACTTACAAACAAAAGAGCCTTAAGGCCGACTGCCTTCCCAATAAGAAGTCCCTCCACATAGGTAAGAACAATGGTCACTGCCAGAACCCAAGACGCCTTAAGATCCACGCACAAATAGAAGACCATGCTGGTAACAAAAAGCCATACATAGCGCATCTTACGCGGCATAATGAAGTTTACCAGTACAACCACCGGCAGAAAGATCAGAAAACTAAAGCTTGTAAAACCCATAAATCCTCACACAAAGCTTAATCTGTACAACAAATTCATACTAAAAAACTGCGGTGCAGAAAAAGTGCACCGCAAATCTTTTGTTATTTATTTAGTCGATCTCAACGCTGTCGTCTTCTTCACTGGAAGATTCGTGGTACTCTTCCTCTGTGTTGACATTCCAGATATTGCTCCGGTCTGTAGCTCCACTAAGAATGTTCTTAACAACCTCAAAGGAGGTGCACATGGAGTGGTCAATGTTGTTATATCTGTGCTGACCGTTACGTCCTACGCAATACAGATTGTCGATGGTGTTGAGGTAAGCCACCAGCTTGTCCATCTCATCATAGGTGTCAAAGTAAGCAGGATAAGCTTTTTTAACGCGTTCCATATGATAATCGATTACTTCGGATGCACTGTTGATGAGCTTAAGCTTAACCATCTCATCGATGGCCATCTTGGCAAATTCATCCTCTGTCATATTCCACATGGAATCGCCCTCGAAACAGAAATACTCAAGACCAACCCAAACTGTGTGCTCAAGGTCTTTTACCAGATAGGGAGACCAGTTGTTGTAAATCTGGAAACGTCCCATCTTAACGGTTCTGTCCTGAACGTAAACCCAGTTGTCGGGCACGATATTGCCAATTGTCTTGATATTGGTCTTGTTCTTAAGGTTAAGCTTGGGAACAAGAACTCCAAGAGTCATGTAATCACGATAAGGAAGTCCTGCTGCAATCCTTACAGGATCTGATGGAACATCATTCATTCCTGCTACAAGGTCTTTTATTGGCATGGAGCTGATGACAACGTCTCCGTCCATCTTTATCTCTTTTCCATCCTGAACGTAAGTTACACCTGTAACATGATCTCCATCCTTGTGAATACCTGTAACCCTGGCATCCATTATGATGGTTCCGCCAAGGTTCCTGATCTCGTCAGCTGTAACGTCCCAGAGCTGTCCCGGACCAAGCTTTGGATATTTGAACTCCTCGATAAGGGATGTATTGACCTTGCGGTTCTTAACCTTAAAGAGTCTTCCAAGATAATCTCTGATGATACCGAAGATGGAAAGGCCCTTGGTTCTTTGCTTACCCCAGGATGCATCGATCTCACTTGGGTGTCTGCCCCAAAGATTCTCAGTGTAATACTCAAAGAACATGGAGTACAGCTTCTTACCAAAGTTGTTGATATAAAGGTTCTCAAGATTGTCCTCAGGCCTTTTGTGGAACACAGAAGCCATGTAAGAAAAGCCAACCTTAAGGGTCGTGAGAAGACCAAAGTTCTTGAAGGTCTCCGCCTTTAAGGAAATAGGATAATCATAGAATTTAGAGTCGAAAAGAATACGGGAAACACGGTGCCTTTTCAGCATAACCCTGTCTTCCTTCTCGGGATCAGGACCACCCTGATTCATCTGGATCTGTGTGCCAAGAATCTTGTAATCATAAGCATCAGATCCCTGCTGAGGAAGCATCTTCTCCCACCATTCGTTTACCTCGGGAACCTTACTGAAAAATCTGTGACCACCCATGTCCATACGGTTGCCCTTGTAATCAACAGTTCTTGAGATTCCACCGAACTTATCGGTCTCCTCAAAAACCACAACCTCATAATCCTTAGACTTGGACAAAAGCTCGTACGCAGCTGTCAGTCCCGCAGGACCGGCTCCTATAATAAGTGCTTTCTTCATTACACTCGTCCTTCCTGATGATGTTAATCATATAAACATAAGTAAGTATACCTTAATGAAGGCTAATCTTCAACTAAACCGCACCAAATATCACTCAGGGACAAACTGATCAGTCTCCTGCGTCCAATCCTCATTGAAGACTCTGATACTTACAGGTTCTCTCTCCTCGTCAAAAGAGCCTGTGACGCACTCTACGCCATCGATGTAGATACCATAGCCACTTTCACCCTCATAATAGGCGTAGCTTCCAATAGGGGTTTCCAGATAAGTACCATTCACGTAAGGGTCTTTGACAAGATAACCTGCGCCTGACTTCCCCTCCAAAAGGAAAGTAATCGCCTGGTTATCCTTAAGTGCCTCAGCAACAGAGCCATAGCCTGCCAGATCCAGATCAAACTGTGACAGGAAGGTATCAGGGTCAATGCCGGCAATTCCCGTGTCATTTACCTGCAATAGAACTTTCCCCGCCAGATTATCCAGGTATCTGAGCCAGATGTTAATACTTGGGATATCTTCAGGCTTTGCCTTGACCTTGTATGAAGACTTCATGTACATCTCCACAGCTCTGTCCCCATAGGCCACAGAAACAGTCAAAGGCTCAGGATCTATGGGCGAAGAGATCATATAATGAACGCCGTCTATAAGGAGCGATACGTCTTCCTCGTAGTCATAGTCCATATCTTCCCGCTCTAAAGTCACACGTCCAAACTCAGTTTCAAGGCTGTCGTCTTCAGCAAAAGAGCTGTCGATATATTCAGCTTTTTTCTCCCCGGGCTTGCATACGATGTACTTGATGTCCTCGTTCACTTTTGAAGGATCAATTCCCATATACTCAAAAAACTCCAGGTATTCAGGATCCTCCAAAAGACTCTTGTCATTGATCTCAACTCCCACAATGGATTCATCCCAGTGCTCGTACTTATAGCTCTGATTGATGAACTGGTTGTCAGAAAGAGCTGTCTCAAGCCTTTCGATATATGAATCCATATAGGAAAGTCTCTGATTTACATAATCTCTGAAGTTATCCAGGGATGTAAGTCCCTCAACATAGCAGCCATCCGGCCACTTTGCACAGTCCCTGTAATAGGCTCCGGACCCGAAAATATCGTCCTGATACTCATCGATCAAATCATTGATAGTCTCGTCAGACCATCCGCCAGCCCTCAGCTCGCGATATTTCTTACATAGTTTTGAATAGGTCTCCTTGTCACAGTCCGCCATAAGCTGGGTCAGAGGATCATCTATGAAAAGAATGTTCTCATAGGGCGGAACCACATAAAATCCGGTGTTGGCAATGGTATTCTCAGCCCATTCAAAGCCCCAGCAAAGGTCCAGATCCCAGGGGATGTAGATTCCCTTAGGTCCGTCCCCGGTGTCCTTCAGAAGCACATAGTAATTGTGCTCCATATTGTCGGTACCCTGAACCAGATTCATAAAGAGATTGAAGTCAAGGATATTGTCCCAGTCGATAAGCTTTTTTAGCACCCGGGGATCATGGGCATTTTCTTCGATCCTTGTGTAGTAATCAAAAATCGGCTCCTGCAGATAATCCGTCTCAAAGCCCACAACATGGTAAAACTCTTTTTTGTAGATTCCCTCATTGGCCTTTAGCGCCTGGGAATTCATGGTCTTCTCATCCGGCTTATATCCCAGGGTGTAAAGTCCTCTGTACTCGCCATTTACAAACAGCTCCAGATACTTATACTTAACACCGGTCTCAACATTGTAGCAATTGTCTGTTCCACAGCTGTCGGTCCAGAGGTTATGGCTTAAGGTGTTCCTCACCTTTTCATGGTCGTTGTAGAGGCAGTTTAAGATCCAGTCATCATCCTTCCTCATCCCAAGAAGAGAGATGTCATTGGATCTTTTGCTGTTACCAACGGACTCGGTCCTAAGCGACAATTTGTACGAATTCTTGGCGAATTCTCTTGATAAGCCTCCCCTGATCCTGACTGTTCCCCCGGAGGTTACAAGGCGCATGGCTGCATCAGACTCATTGTCAAAAAGAGTCATCTCCATCTGTGCATCCACTTCCCCTATCCCCTCAGGAACCTCAAGGCTCATAAGGGGCAGAGTCGTACATATAAGCTGACAATTCCAGTACTTCTCATCATCGCATATAAGCATTTCAATGGGAGTGTTGGATGAAATGAGTTCATCGGTGATTGAGTGGTCTATGAAGTAGACCCTTGGCCTAAAGTTCTTTTCCCCGGCATCGCTTTCTCCGATGGTGGAAACAGCCTTTATATCCGGCTCATATGCTGTGGGAGAGCCCTCTACCAGCGAATAGAAGTAGGTACCTGTGGTCTCATCCAGAAAGAGCTTTTCCTCATCAAAATAGATGTCAGGGAAAAGCTCAGTTTCACAGGCTTTTTCCGACATCATCTGCTCTGCGGTATTTCTGTCCACAACAAATGATCCGGAGCGTCCCTGCCCCCTGCTGACAAGCACGCCCAGGACCACCATAAGTCCTATTAATGCTAAAAGAACTGTTCCTAAAGATTTTTTACTCATGTATTCTCTCTTTTGTGATATACGGATTGCTCCATATCACACGATGTCGTCGTTGTCATATTCCATGACAGAAAGCTTCTCAATTCCTGCACTCTTAAGGCTCTTTACCACTTCTTCCACGTTGCACCTTGAAAGCTCCACCACATAGTCAACACCTGTTGAAGTATAGTTGCGGCTCTTTACCTTGTACTTGCAGTTTGCGCCCTTGAGATTCCCGTCAAGGTCAAAGTCGCCATCTCCTTCATAGTGGAAAACCAGCACATAGGAAGCCTTTCCGATCTTCACAAGCTCAAAGACTATGAGTATCAGAGTAACCACGATGAATGTGATGAAGGAAAGCTGATATAGCTGGCATCCGCAGGTGATCCCGATATGAACAGACCAGAGCAGATAAAGCATGTCCACGGGATTCTTGATTGCAGTCCTGAATCTGAGGATTGCAAGAGCTCCGATGGTACCAAGGGTTATTACCAGATTGGACTGAAGTGAGAGCACAATGGTAGCAATGAAAAACGGGAGCACAGCCAGGGTGATATTAAAGGATCTGTTATAGAACTCCCTGTTTGAAACAAACCTGTATACCAAAAACTCCATGACAGACAGCACAAGAACCATTCCTATAACCGAAAGAATGGTTGATGTGGTAAGTGCCGGATTATTGAAATGATTAGCTGCTTCAGTAAATGCAGTCAACATGTTTTAAAATCTCCTTCCTGTGTTGCTCATATTTTTTCTGGCCAGATAATATTTGGAAAAAGAGCTTTGAATAAGCTTGTCGTCACTGGCTATTCGCTTGATATATCCCGGAAGCACATGATCAAACTTAACCTCCAGGACATGCTGGTCCTTCGTAAGGATCGGGTTTCTCAGATAATCTCCTTCAAGGAACCTGTCAACCTCAGGAGAAAAAGAGATATTCCGATCTGCTGTAATCCTTATGTTTGCAAAGGGCTCGATAACCGCAGTTCTGTCATATTCTACGATGACCTTGGGTGATAGAAGCATTGTGTTTGCCTTGACACAAAACTCCTTTAGCACCTTGTTGTCGGTCTCCCAGAAAACTTCAAGGTAGTCACCCTTCATGATCTTCTCAAAGTTTTCCAAGGACAATCTGCAGCTGTCCTTGTGGCATCTGCCATCCAGCTTCTCTTTTTTTTCTAATTTAAGAGTACCGGTGTCATTTCCGTAATACCTGATGCGGTACTTGTACCTGTGGGATACGCCCGCCTCGGTGTCCATGGCAAAGGATCCCTGGGGATCATCGAAATACACAGATCTCACCACATAGGTACCTTCATCGCCGTTATGATCCGGAGTCAGTGTTCCCTTAAGACGCTCCATAACTTCCAGGAGAGTTTTTTCGTGACACTGGTACTTCCATTCATTCCTGTATTTCTTCATTAGGCTTACTTCCTGGTCTTTTTGACAGTTTTTCGCTGTTTCCTACTTTATCATGTTTGGGTTTTGATGTCTATTGAAGAAAGTTAACGTTATATCGTGCTTTTCTTTGAAATTATGAGCGCAATTCAGTTAATTTCTTAAGAATTTCTTAAGATTAGCAGCAGAACTCCTTAAGATTTATCCAAAGCACTTTTCAAATTAAATTAAAGTGTTTAGAATTGTTTCTTGGAAAGACGAGGAGATATTTTATGAAAAAACACACTAAGTTCTTTATTTCATTATTCATGACAGCTACCCTGGCTCTGACCGGTTGTTCCTTATCAAAAGAGCAGCCACAGGAAGCCACAGAATATGTAAATGACGATGCCACAGAAGCCGAGAGCACCGACGCTTCATCTGAAGATAAGTCTACCGTGGTTGTAAAAGATCTTTTTGAACCGCTTCTGGAGGAAGGTGAAAGTGCTGCAAATACTGCAAGTACACAGGAGAGTGCTTCTAACGAGGCATCCGAATCCACATCAATTGACAGAGATGAAGTTGTTGAAATAGTTTACTTCGGAGACAGCCAGCTGGCAAACGGAAGCAGCGATGTGACGGACCTTACTGCTCTTATCATGAACAGGGTTCCAAACTGCATCCCCTATAACCTCTCAATCGGCGGAACGACCTGTACTCTTGAAAAGTCCACAAATGACACCAATCCTGAGACCATGGCATCCACTTCCTTCCTTGGAATGGCTTATGCCCTTGCAGGAAAGGCGAACAGAGAGACCACTTTAGCCCAGTACCCAAACACTCTTGAGAAGATGAACATGGTAAAGCCTGAAGAGGTTGACTATTACATCATTGAGTATGGCGCCAACGACTTCTTCAATGAAGCTCCCCTTGATTCTACCATCTATGAGACCGAAACAGTTCAGTACCACTCCTTCTACAATGCATATTGCAAGGGAATCGATGTATTAAGAGAGATAAGCCCAAATGCACAGTTCATCCTGATCACTCCTTTTTACGGAATTTATGTTGATCCCGATGGAACCTATATCGGTGATTCCTACATAGTAAGTAACGGAGTTGGAACTCTTGCAGACTATGCCAAGAAAGTTCAGAATGTTGCCGAAGACAAAGAATGTACCTGCATTGATACCATGTTCATGAAGCACTGCGACCTTTACCTTGACACCGCAAGCGAGTACCTGATGGATAATCTTCATCTCTCCCTTAAAGGACGTCAGGTATTTTCAAGGATCATAGCCCACTACATCAACTTTGCAGAGCACAACGAGCCCTATGCTTACCTCGAGACAGACTTTATCAAGATAAGCGAATTTGATCCTGATGAGTACTACAGATACGACGAAGGTCAGATGAAGGAATATTTCCCGGAATCCTGGGAGAAGTACATAAGAGGAGAATTCCCGTTAGCACAGCCTTCTGAAGAAGCAGCTGCAGAGTATAAAGCCCAACAGGATAACTAAAAAAAGTCATGAAAGTCAGTAGAGGCGAATCTACTGGCTTTCTTTTTAATCTTCTTTATTCTTCATCAGCGCTCCCGCTGCGACTAGTACATAAATTGGAGCAAATACTAAAAGGTACCTCTGCTGCGCTTCAAATATACAGGTAAAAGCTGTAATCCCCATGATGGAAAGCGCCAATGCACAGCTGTAAATATCCCTTATCTGTAAAAACAGCATCGCTGCCAAAATCCCAAGCCACAGAATCTGCAAGTAATTCAAAAGCACATTAAAACCGCTGCGATCCGGCCAAATTAGCTGCCTTAGCCAATGGTTAAGGAAACTGTCATCAGAAAAGGATCTTCCGATAAAGCCTTCCCCTCCAAGTCCGTAGCCAAATGATCCGTCGTTATAGTTCAAACGAAGCTTCCTTGTGTAGAGCCAGGCAAGACCGTCTGCACCATAGCTTTTTAGTCTCTCTTTGATCCGGTCCTTGTTCCCCTCTACTCTCTCATCATAGGTTCCAAAGGAAAGAGAATAATTATCATCTTCCGCATTCATGGTCCCATGGCTCTCATCATTAAGTCCCATGTTAAGGAAATCGAAGGAAGAATATTCCATCTCGTGATTGATAGTGGTCCCTGTAACCGTCTCAAAGGCATTGCCCAGGTACTTGTCACTTATACTGATCCCGGGCACAGTCAGTACCCCGGCCAAAAGAACTATTAAAAGAGCTGCCCGATTTTTCTTTTCCGTAAGGTCGCCAAGATAAGCTATGACAGCAGAAATAATAAGAGCTATCAGCATCACCACCGGTGTGGCCTTCATATGATAACCTGCAACAGCCGCCAGTACCATCAGGAGCCATTTAAGAGCCGTAAAATACCAGGCTGCGTCGGGAACCTTAGCAAATATCCAAAGTATAAGAACAGGGAATATTATACCCATTCCATCGGTGTAGACGATAAACATCCATGGGTTTATCCCCACAAAAAGGCAGAAGAGAATGTAGCCAAACATAGCAGTTCTCTTGTCAAATCTGATCCGAAGAATATCGTGGAGCATCAGACCTGTGAGCCAGAAAAGAAGGCACTGGAAGACCACTGCTATTCCATACAAGGCCTTGGCATCACTAAGTCCCAATGATGCAAATGGCTTAAACAGGAATGTCAGTGTAAGGAATAAAAGCCTGTTATTGGGGTAAATCGAGTAGTAGTCAGGACTGATGGCGCCTCCGGTTGCCACTTTCATGGCATCATCCATAACCTCTCCTGCGTCCCATCCGGTTTCAAACATACCAAGAAGAGCCAGAACAGTTGTCACAAAAAGAACTATGATAGCGCCGGGAAAGACAGACCCGGGGATATCTCTTTTCCTGATAAGGAGCTGTCTCATCACCAAAAGAGCCATGACTCCCATAGCCAGCAGCACCAGATTGGGCTGTACAAAGGTGCGCTTATGAAATTCCGTGGTAGGGATTTTGTCTGCGAATATGAGCACAGCGAGAATAAACATAACCGTGATCCTGAATATCACGCTGATGAGTCTATGCAGCACGCCTTTCTTCTCAAAACTGTAAGACATGGGAAAAGTCCTCACTTTTACTTCTCGAATGCTTCATCCTCTTTGGCGTAATCTGTCTCTTTGTGCCTCTGGAGCATATTGAGCTGCATCTCAAATTCACGGCGGTTGTTGATTGCCAAAGTAGAAAGGATTATCCCCGCGAATAAGCTTAAAGCAGCTGCCATCATTACAAAGCAGCATACAATAAGTGTCGGGAATCTAGGTACCAGTCCCGTAACCCAGTACTCACGGATAATAGGGACCAGGAAAATTATAGAAAGCAAAGCCAAAAAAGCGGCTATGATGCTAAAGAATCCAAAGGGCTTGTAGCTCCTGTAGAGCCTTGCTATGGTCCTTAGGACCTTGAAGCCGTCTCCAAAGGTGTCAAGCTTTGACACAGAGCCTTCAGGCCTGTCACGGTAATCAATGACCACATTATCTATCTGCATGTTGTTGTAGACTGCGTGAATGGTCATCTCGGTCTCTATCTCGAATCCCTTTGAAAGCACAGGGAAGGTCTTTACGAATTCGTAGGAAAAAGCTCTAAAGCCGGTCATGATGTCCCTTACATCGCTACCAAAGAGTTTGTTGACAGCAAGACGAACCAGATCGTTTCCAAAATTGTGGAAGGGGCGTTTATTCTCCTGATAGTAGGTAGAGGAAAGCCTGTCACCAACAACCATGTCCGCATTGTGCTCCAGGACCATCTGCACCATCTCAGGCGCAGACTCCATTGGATAGGTGTCATCTCCGTCCACCATGACATAGACCAGGGCGTCAATCTCGCGGAACATACGCCTTATGACATTACCCTTGCCCTGCATGAATTCATTTCGGACAACAGCTCCTGCCTCTTTTGCAATCTCTGCAGTCCTGTCCTTGGAGTTGTTATTGTACACATATATAGTTGCTTCAGGAAGAGCAGCCTTCGCATCGCGAACCACCTTCCCGATTGTTTTCTCCTCATTATAGCAGGGGATCAAAACAGCAATCTTATCCACGGTTTACCTCACCTGATTCCGTCGTCTTCGTTGTTCTTGTTTCCGATCTTCATCCTCTCGTGACCGCCAAGCTTGTTGGCAGCATCCTGATCACCCCGAAGGATTGCGTTAACGATCTGCATTCTAAAGCCTGCGTCAATGAAGTCGCAATGCTTACAGAAGGGATAGTTCTGGCGTCCTTCTGCGATGGCCCTTCTTACCTTCTGGAACTGCTCAGAACCCCAGGCTTCCTTCAGGCTCATCTTGGTAAGATCACCAAAATCAGTTACTTCAAAGTTGTCGCAGCAGCAAAGTCCCATCTTACCGTTTGGCATGATCCACATGTCAGTAAAAGGAAGAAGACAGGTCTCCTTAACAACCTTCTGGGTCTCCTGCTTATTAGGAGCACTTCCTGCGCGGTTTGTAAGGACCTCCTGAAGATATCTCATCTGAATCTGGATATCCAGGTCCTTAAACTCATCGGGATGAGCCTTCACATATTCATAGATCTCCTGAATGTTCTTGTGAAGCTTCATCTCAAGAGAGTAGTTATTGATGATAAGCTGATTGATATATGGGGCGATGGCCTTAACATCCTCAATCTTAAGGATAAGACCGTTGGTGGACATAAAGATAAAGCTGTCCGGGAGCTTCTCCCTGGCGTACTTGTGTCTCTCCACGATCTTGGTATCAAGCCATGGCTCGTTGTTCCCGTACAGTGTCAGATGTCCCTTGTAGCCCCAGTCTGCCAGCTGATCAATGATGTTCTCATAGAGTTTATCGTCGATCTTGGCAAGAGGTCTTTTCTCAGCATGAACATTAGCTGTGCAGAAGGCACAGGTGGAATTACATCTGTTGATGGTCTCGATGTTCACAACGTTGGGCATCGGAACTTCCTTGGCACTCAGGAAGTAGTCACAGTAAGCCTTCTGGGACTTACTTCTTGTGACGAACTGAAGCTTAAGGTACGCATTACTTGCAAGCATAGGGAAATGCTTTCTGGCGAACCATCCAAACTTTCCCATGAAACTGTTAACTCTTATTGGCATTACATATCTCCTTTATCTTTTACTTACTGTGGCTCATAAGGAACATCGTTCCTCTGATACAAAGTATAGGTATGATCAAAATTATAAAACTGACAGCGCTGCTCCATTACCTCGAAATAGTAATCATCATGGCCCTCCGCCGGATGATCACAGGTAACGATGAAGTCAGCCTCTCCATTGTGGAGATATTTCTTTTGATAGGCAAGTACTTCATCCATGTTAAGGGTCTGTGTCTGGAAATAGTAGCAAATTGGCTCTAAGTCGCACACGGTGTAAAGTCCCACGTCAAAGGCAAACTCCACGATGAGCCCCGGATCCTCAATCCCCGATGACTCAATGTAATCCTTGAACTTGTAGAGCCAGAGCTCATCAGCCTTAAGTCCCATGGTTTTAACATTGATTGACCCAAACCAGGATACAAATGCTGCCACGGCAAAAGAAATAATGCTGACTCCAAAGGCTATCGACGAATCAAGTATGGCCCCGTCGTAGCTTCTTCCATGGGTATTTTTCTCAATTCGACCCTTAAGGAACTTTTCTATTATATAACAAAACGGGATAAAACCAAACACCACAAATCCATTGATGGGGAATGAATAGTAAGGAAGGCTCACACCACCAATGAAAAGTACCAGTACCAGGAAGAAAAACAGCACTCCAAGGTTTATGAGCTCAACAATGCTCACTTTGGCAAAAAACCTGTCCCTCTTAAAAAGAGCATTCCGGTCCTCGTACATGTAACTGGAAATAGTAGAGGCAATGAAAAAGGCCATACCGATAAGAATCAGGATATAAACCGGAGTGTTATTAAAGAAATGGTTCTTCATTATATCGTAGAACTTGGCAATCCTGTCTCCCAGGGAAAGATGCTCCGAATATTCAAAGACGTTCTTGTATATATAAACGTATACCCAGTCGCCGATTGCCCTGTTTGCCCCAAAGTAGATAAGCCAGGGAAGCGTTGCAATACCCATTCCACCAAGAAATACACCGCAGCTGCCCAGGGCTTTGATGATATTCCTGTCAGCGAACAGGTCCGCAAAGAATACCACCGCCATCCATCCGAAAAAGAAGCCAAGAGAATTGAACTTGATGTGAAGGACACAACCAGCAAGAATCCCACCTGTAAGTACGGTCTTATAATCCATGGGCCTTGGGTATTGGAGCCTGAAGTATCTCACCGACAGGTACATGCCCCACATAATGAATGGAAAAAGAAATTCCTCTGCGCTTCCACCCCAGTAGAAGTTCTGGGATGAATAGATCACGGCACCGGTCAAAGGAGTCAGGATGTAAGGAAAGGTTCTGGGTTCCAGGAACAGCTGGTATATCTTAAGTATAGCCTTCAGCGAGAAATAGGCTGCGATGATCTCCATGACAAACACGCCTCTGAAGGTGGTGGCAGAGATCAGGGAAGCAAACCCATATATAAAATAAAGCATGATTCCCTTCTGATCAAAAAGATCCCTGTATGGTACAAATCCCCTGAAAATGCACTTGCCCACTGTAAAAAAGCTGTTTGCATCATCCCATAGATTGAAGACATAAAGGAAGGAACTTCTTGAGCAGATCGTCATGGTGACAAAGGCACACAAAAGGCACCATACAAAGGGCTTTATGCCACCATCATGGTAATCGTCGCTGAGATCATATTTACCTTTAAGGGTATTTGCAAATATCTCCATTCTCACTCCGGAAAATCATACTTGATCTTGTCGTCGACATTTATGTCTTTTCCAAGCTGGACCTCGTTGATAACAAGCTTTGTCTTGGCGATTATGGTGTGCTTCTGACCAATCTTCATCTGAACTACATCACCGGCCTTTACATCGAATTTCTCGCCATCCAGTATTACAGTGCCTTCGCCGCTAAGGATAGTCCATACTTCGTTGCGACGCTCATGACTGTGGTACTTTAGCTGATTCCCCGGCTGAAGAACTACTCTTATGACCATGGAAGCCGGCTGAACATCCATAACCGTAAAGCTTCCCCAGGATTTCTCAGCGAATCTGATCTCCTCAGTCACGCGCTCAACGTAAGGCTTGATATGGCTGGAGCGGCCTTTTTCTGCCACCAGGATTCCGTCATTGGAGGCAGCCACCACCATATCCTTAAGTCCCATGGCGATGATTGGGATATCCAGCTCGTTGATCACATTGCTGTTCTCACAGGTATCGTCGATCTCGCCCTTGCCGATGAAGGCCTCGTGCATCTCCTCTGCGAAGGTGTTCCAGGAACCGATGTCCTTCCACTCTCCCGAGTAGCGCACAACGCCGATGGAGGTCTCGTGTTCACCCACAGCATAGTCAAAGCTTATCTTGTTGCAGGTATCATACTTATTGAAAAGGTCCTTATAGTCCACAAAATCAATGAGCTCATGGGCTCTGTTAACTATGTATTTCAGACTGAAAGCGAATACTCCGCAGTTCCAGAGCGCGCCCTCGTCAATGTACTGCTGTGCAGTCTCAACGTCGGGCTTTTCCCTGAAGGCGGAAACCCTGCTTACGTGGTCCTTACTTGTGGGCTGGATATAGCCATACTTCTCACTGGGGTAAGTTGGCTCCACTCCCATGAGATTCAAGTTATAGTCCCCTGTCTTTACCATCTTTTCAAGCTCTGCAAAGCACTCAAAGTAGCTGTCTTCAACGCAGGGGTCAACAGGACATACAATTACCGCCTCATCCTCAGGGACCTTGAGCTCATCCTTTAAATAACTTGCCGCCAGAGCAATAGCAGGGAAGGTATCACGTCTTGTGGGTTCAACACACACTGAAACCTTGTTGCCAAGCTGATTGTGTATTGATGAAACCTGACTCTTACTGGTGGCAATGGTGATGTTGGCGCTTGGATCAACCTTCTTGATCTGTCGATAGACCCTTTGTACCATGGACTCCAGCTCTCCGTCCTCACCTCTGAAGATCTTGATAAACTGCTTGGAGCGGACATCGTTTGATAAAGGCCACAGCCTCTTTCCGCTTCCACCTGATAAAAGTACAATGTTCATATTTCTTTTCCTTTACTGTTTATTTTTTGACCCCAGGGTCAGAAGGCGCTTAAGTCCGTAGGCCGCATAGGGCAGCCAGTAGATATAGTAGCGCATTGTGTAACGGGATGATCCCTCCCAGAACTCGTGGAAGACCATGCCTCCGAATATCATGATAAGAAGGAGCATTTCCTCAATGCCGGCATGTCTTTTTCTTAGAATGGTTAAAAGATATATTGCCACTCCCAGGTAGCACACGGGCATAAAGACGTTCATCACCCATATCAGCAACTTGGAACCATCTCCAAATACCAGATAATCACATAGCCAGGGCTGATTCTCAACATGCCTTGAAACCAGGTCAAGATTGTGAGTCGAAATGCAGACCGAATCTGTCCACTGAGTAGTGAACTTTCTGGTAAAGTACCTTCCTGCATGAAGAGGCCTTCTTGCAAAGTCCGCCAAGGTTTCTCTGATATTTTGCTTTGCTACTTCTGCTGTCTTTTCTGTGTCAAAGCCGTTTTCAGCAAAGACACGATAATTATATCCATTATACCATCCATCCTCCAGTTCACTCTCCTGAATTCCCATGGCTATATGGGACCAGGAGGGGCTTCCCCCCGGAATGGCGTCAAGACCTGTAAGCTTACAGTAGTAGGCGTCTACGCCCTTTCTGGCGCCAAAGGTAATGGCAACGAAGAGAAGTGCCAACAAGAGCCTGGCAAGAAAACGCCTGGTGTCAAAGGCAGACTCTGACGGGAGCTTCGTTTCTGTTTCAACTCCATCTCTCCCTTTGGTTCCAGTGCAATGTATGTCTTCAAGACCGTGTTTCTTAACAAGGCCACTACCAACAAGTATCATGACAAGGGCAATGAGAGTAACCTCAGAGTTGGTCTTAAGAAGAACCGCCAAGGCGATTCCCACCGCGGATACCAGTGCGTACCCAATCTTCTCCCGCTTAAGATACAGTATCATCATGTAGAGGGAGAGAGTCTGGGGAGCCATGCTAAGGATGTCTCCATAGATGTAGGTCACGTAGTTGTAGTAAAAAAGTGCCCCCATGGCCAGAAGTGCTACAATTCCGCACACTTCCCTTTCTTCAAACAATTCCCAGGTGATCTTGTAGATAAGATAAATGGACACCAGGATGCAAAAAAGCTGCACTATATCCCAGGCAAGATAATTGCTCTGTCCAAAAATCGTAGCCATGATCTGGCCAAAAGCTACATAGCCAAGCTGAAAGGGCCAGGTGTAAAGGTATCCTCCGCCACTTGTAAGGGAGGTATAATCCCCTTCCATAAAACTGTTGATGGCCTTATCCAGAAACAGTGAATCATCTACCGGAAGAGGTCTAATCACAAAGACCAGAACCAGACAATAGAAAGTGATAAATCCCATCAGGATTCCAATAAAAAGGGAAGATCTTTGGAAGCCTTTAGCCCTGTAGATCAGGAAAAACAAAAGAAGTACAGCTGCCACTAAGAGGGCCAACAGGGGGATATTCTCTTTTCCGTACTGGGGCCAGTCCACGTCCATGTGCATGTCATAGTAAATGGTGGTAAGACTGCTCACCACCAAAACCACTATAGCTGCCACCAGAAGGCAGAAGGCTATTATTCTGTTAAATACGTTCAAAGCTCTTTTCATGGAACGCTTCCGCCAAACAATTCATGATGCTTATCTTAATATTTGTTGCAAAGATCGATGACAAGCTCTACTTCCTCATCTGTCATCTCAGGGAACAGAGGGAGTGTTGCGCAGTGAGAAGCAAGCCTCTCGGCGTTAGGGCAATCACCCTCCTTGTAACCAAGGTCAGCATAAGCCTTCTGAAGATGGCAGGGAACAGGATAATGCCTGTTGCACTCAACATCGTTCTTAGCCATGTATGCCAGGAAATCATCAGGATTCGGAACCTGAACCTCGAATAAATGGAAAACAGGGTTGGTGTTATCAGGGTGTGCCTGAAGCACAAACTTATCGTTGGTAATCCCTTCCATGTAGCGCTTTCCGATTTCGCGTCTGCGCCTTGTCCACTCGTCAAGATATTTAAGGCTTACAGAAAGCACAGCTCCCTGAACACCCTCAAGTCTCATGTTATAACCAATCCTCTCATGGTAGTATCTCACACGACAGCCCTGGTTCTTAAGTACGTTGATGGTGTCAATATACTCCTCGTTATTGGAGGTGCAGGAACCACCTTCACCGAAGGCGTAGAGGTTTTTGCCGGGATAAAAAGAAAAGCATCCGATCTCGCCAAGGCCTCCAACGCGCTTTCCTTCGAACTCTGCCCCATGAGCCTGGGCACAGTCCTCAACCACAAAAAGGCCATGCTTGTCAGCAACTGCCTTAACCCCTGCAAAGTCAAAGGGCTGTCCATAGAGGTGAACACCGATGATGCCCTTGGTCTTTTCCGTGATCTTTTCCTCAATCTTTGATGGATCAATCTCCCAGGTATCTGCTGTACAGTCCACGAAAACAGGAGTTGCTCCTGTATGTGTAACGCCCCAGGCTGTAGCGATGTATGTGTTGGCAGGAACGATAACCTCATCCCCCGGGCCGACTCCCAGCGCGATCATGGCAGCCTGAAGTGCTGTGGTGCCGTTATTTACGCCTGTTGCATACTTAACGCCGCAGTAGGCTGCAAACTCCTTGTCAAATTCATCTGCGAAATGACCGCCGGAAAAGGAAGTCTCCTCGCAGACTGCCTCGATGGCAGCCATATATTCCTCTTTATGCTTGTGATAATCTCTAGTAAGATCAATTCTCTTTAACATGTTTAGTCCTCCATTTTATCTGCGCTTTTCGGCGTCCTCTTTGTCGAACTCCTTCTTAAGCCGCCTTATGTTGATAAGATAGTTCTTGATGGTCTTGGGCACATTTACCGTGGTGTCGTAATCCTCCACCCATTCAACCGGCATATCCAGGATATTCATACCATCGCGCTCTGCCCTAAGCAGAAACTCGATCATGTAAAACCATCCGTTGTCATTGGAACACTCTGATACCAGGCGAAGCGCCTCAGGCTTTCTCACAAAGGTAAAGCCGCATATGGCATCCGTGCTCTTCATCTTAAGTACTGTCTTTAAGATGATAAGGAGCCCCTGTGAGGTTATCTTCCTGTACCACTTTCTGCCGGAAACATCAGAATCCTTGGAAAATCTTGATGCATTCACATATACGATCTCAGGTTTGTCCCTGAAGATCTCAATCATCTTCTGAAGGTATCCGATGTCTGTGGAAAGGTCTATGTCCATGTAGCCAACCACATCAGAAACGCACTCCTCAACGCCCTTCCTGAAGGCAATTCCAACACCCCTCTGTTCAAGTCTGAAGTACCTTACCTTGATGTAATCCCCCTCAAGGGCCTCAAACTCTTTTACCAGGCGCTTTGCAATATCCGGAGTGTCATCATCGGACCCATTATCCACTATCGTTAAGGTAAAAGAGCTGTCACGCTCAAGCACCTGTCTATTCTTCTGAAGGTATTCCACAGTCCTTCTGATACCGCGCTCAAGGCGCAAATGCTCATTGAGAACCGGGAAAAGTATATCTACTGTCATGTCTCGTTAATCTCCAAATCTATTATGTTAATCCAGATATGCGTCCAGATCATATACCGTGTTGATCTTGCCGGACAGGACGCTGACAAAGGTAGGCTCCTTACTGCTGACCCTGATGGTCGTTGGCCTTGAATCGTCTACTTCGCTGCTCTTTAGGATTGGCTTCATGGAGAAAAGAGATTTCTCGTAGGTATAGCCGTACTCCGGAAGCAGGTACTTGTCTGCCAGATGGCTCATGTAGGCAAAGGCTGATGCCGGTCTGTTGGGGCAGTCGTTGCAATTGCCCAGCTGCTGCGGTGAACAGGTCATTCCGTTCTGGCAGGAGAACTTTGGCACCTCATCATAGCTTGTGACATGAGGTGTGAAAGTTACTGAAGTAAGTGAATGATAACCGGTCTTACCAAAAGGCATAATGGAAAAGAAAGGTCCATCCATCACAGTAAAGCCGTAGCCTTTCAGGGCGTCAGATGGCTTGCAGAGAATGATCTCACAAAGCTCATACTTAATGCCAAAGGATTTGAAATCGCCGGATACCCCGGCATTTCCCGGAGTCACACTGTCAGATTCCCCAGCATTATCTGCTGCCTTAACTTTCTTCAGCACCTGATTGCAGGATGCATAGGTGGCATTTAATACAAAGGGCGCAGTTGCTACATTTCTGTCAGCTCCAACACCGCTCATCCCGTATTCGACCTCATACCGGTCGCTGCACTTCCTGATCACGTCAAGCCTTGCACCAAACCTTATCTCCACACCAGGCATTTTCCCGATCTCATCCATAAGGTAATCCCTGAGGATCCAGGCATCATAGGTATCTTCTTCTGTAAGGAATGCTCCGTCTACAGCCCCGTCCTTGAAGTAGGCAGAAGGAGCCTCCTCCTTGCACATGATACCTGCTGCCGCGCAAAAATCCTTAAACTGCTGTCCATTGGTCCAGGAAAACTGCCCGCTGGTAGCATAGATCTGCTTGAAGGTATCCAGAATGCAGAATCCATAGTCCTCATGGAATCTGCGATAGTAGCCGGCAGACTTAAGGGCCGTAGAAAGTGATCTTGGATAATGATAGCCCATGTGCACCCTGGCCTGATTAATATAAGTTGCACGCTTAAAAGGTGCATCGTCATATTCCAGAACCAGCACCTTCTCACCGCGCTTGCCGCAGTAGCCTGCTGCATACAGCCCATACAGGCCCGCGCCTATTATTATCTTGTCAAAATTCTCAACTGTTCCCATACTCAATTCCCGGAAATCTTCTCAACATCTTCGATCAGGTACCTCTGCTGCTTGAATACCAGATTCACCAGCACAGACAGATATTTAAGCACAATTGTCAGCAGCGAGAAAATCCCCAAAAATCCGATTGAAAGGAAGCCCATAACTGAAACCCATCCGGATTCCAGCTGTTCATCCATGAAATAACTCTGTGCCACATATACTACCACGATAAGTGCCACAATAAAGAATGCCACGCTGATGGCCAGGGAAACCCTCTCCATAACATTGGTGAAATATATAAAACTATCAACAGCAAGCCCTGCTCTCTTTTTCTTGACTGAATGCTCAGCACTTCCGCCCTTTCCGGTAACCGGCGTGTATTTGATGCCCGAAACCTTAAGCCCGCTGTTCATGTACACAGCCTTACGATAGGGGATGTATACCCCCATTGCCTTGACCCTGTTGACCGCCCGTCTTGACAGAAGCCTGAAGGTCTCATTCCCGATGGGGTTCTGAGCCCCGCTGAATCTGTTATATACATGGTAAAAGAGCTTTGAGGACAACTTGATCCTGGTATCCGCAGAAACAGAAACCACGTCATTTCCCTTAAGGCACTCTTCGAAAGCATCACCGATCATGGCCATGTCATAATCCACAAACATGTCATCAAATTCATAGATAAAATCTCCGATAGCCAGATCACGCCCTGCATTCATGGCTGTCTCAAGCCCCTGCCTGGTGGCAAGCTTGACAATGCTGACCATGTACTTGGCAGGATGAGCCTCAAAGTAGGCCCTGACACGCTCAAGACTTCCGTCATTGGATGCATCATTTACAAGCACCAGCTCGCATTTTTCGAAAAGCCGCTCGCTCTCCCCCATTACGCTCTCTATGAACTTCTCAACGTTTCCCTCAGCGTTGCACATGTAAGCAACCACAGACACAAACTTCTTATACTTTGCCATTTCGTCTTACTCTATCCTTCCAGCCCGTCTATTGCAGGCACTATTATACATCAATTCTCCAAAGGCCGTGCTGTTCTCACAACACTATCCTTCCCATAATACCGCGCCATGCTGTTGTTCGTCCAGTCTGACGCATCCGTTGTGATATCCATGTAGTACAAAAGCTCCGGCTCATAGTCATAAGGCTCTACCATCACAGCACTGACAGAATCATCCAAAAGGACCTTACGACGCTCCAGATTCTGCTCCCGAAACCTTGCAGCATGACCATTTACCAGGTCCACAACTGCAGCACCTGTGGTGAAATAGTTCGGAACCGGCTTAGTATTAACAGCTGAGAGCACCAGGAAAAGAACTGTCGCCACAGCAAAAAGTCCTGCCAGTCCGCCTTTCAAAGAGATATCATCATCTGCCCACGCAATTTCCTTACCGTCACGGACATCTGTAAATAGTCCCTCCTGGTGGCGACTCTTTCGGACCATCCTCTGAACCCAGCCCAGCACATAGAACATGCAAAGCACCAGCACAAGTATATACTGAACAAAGAACAAGGCCCTGAGCCTTCCTGCCTCAAGATTACCAAGTGAAAACAGGGGAGGAGCTATATTAGCTGCCACAAACATATATCCGAGAAACAGCACAACTATAGGATACTTAAAGGTCAGATGGCACTTTCCTGCCATCTTCCAAAGGAAAGGCACCATAACTGCCAGCAAAAGAAGTACCGCCCAGGTGGTCCACTTGTCCACACAAAGATCAAGCACATAGTAGATGGCGATAAGAACCGTCTTCACCGGACCAAATCCGTTCACAGCCTCGCCCCTGACGTTATTACCCGGAGCCAGACAGCTGAGGGCAAAGGCCACCAGATTGATAAAAGCCGGCACAAGAAGAATCTTCTTCTGCTTCCGAACAAAGACCCAGATAGCAAACAGCACGGTGAACACGGCTGTGCAAAGGGAGGTCATATAATTCCCACCGCCTGCCAGGATCCCTGTAAAGCCGGCCATAACAAGGTCATATATCACCTTACTTCTCTTCTCATCCACAGTTGCTGACAATAAAAGGCCAATATAGAAGATCGCAAAGGAATACATAAGTATATAATTTGCCGCACCACAATACCAGTAGAAGGCCTCCACCCTGGTCATTCCCACAGGCAGACACTCTACTGATATGATCAGCGTTATCATGGTGACACAATTCACCAGATACTTATTGCACTTTAATATCTTAACAAAAATAACCCTAAATAGATATATATAAGAAAGGCTAAGGCCACCAATCAGGATGTAGGTTCCCAGGAAATACAGCCTCTCATCAAACACGCTAAGGGGCAAAGACAAAAAGAAGGTAGACGTATAATACCCCATCCAGTTTATGTAGTCGTACCAGGCCATATAGAGCGCGCCCCAGACAGCAGCGAACACATTCCCGCCGGAAGCCTTAAAGTCGCTGTAAGCCCTGAACCCCATGGAAAAATCATCTGCCGAAGGGTAGTTGTACCAGGCGATCCAAAGCAGAGGTATGATGCACAATATGTAGGCAAGCGTCAGCCCACGGCTGACAACCTTTGTATTAAGTCGCAATTTATCAAGCATCAGAAAGCATCCTTTTACAGCTTGTAATAATTTTTATACCACTTGGCAAAAGAGCTGATACCCTCTCGCAAAGGCGTGGAAGGCTTAAAGCCAAAATCCTCCTCCAGGGCAGTTACATCAGCGTAGGTGATCTCCACATCCCCTGGCTGCATGGGCACAAGTTCCTTGTGAGCTTCAAAATCATAGTCCTCAGGAAGCACTCCGTTTGCAACCAGCTCCTTTTGCAATATATCTACAAAATCCAGAAGATTCACCGGATCATTGTTCCCGATGTTGTAAACCTTGTACCTGGCACCATTTTCATTCTCAGAAGGTGCCACCTGCATAACGCTTATAACGCCCTCAACAATATCGTCCACATAGGTGAAATCTCTTTTGCAGTTGCCGTAGTTAAAGATCTTTATAGTCTCCCCTTTAAGGAGCTTATCGGTAAAGCCAAAGTATGCCATATCCGGGCGACCGGCCGGTCCGTAAACCGTAAAGAACCTGAGCCCTGTAGCAGGAATACCGTAAAGCTTGGAATAGGCGTGAGCCATCAGCTCATCACTCTTCTTGGTGGCAGCATAGAGGGAAACAGGATTGTCCACCTTGTCCTCTACGCTGTACGGAATTTTCATGTTATTGCCGTAGACACTGGAGCTGGAAGCATACACCAGATGCTGAACTCCCAAATAATCGTCGTCTGCGCCATCTGATCCGACTCTTTTCCCGTCATAGGAATGCCTGCAAGCCTCAAGGATGTTGTAAAAGCCTATCAGATTGGATTCTATGTAGGCATCGGGATTCTCTATAGAATATCTGACTCCCGCCTGGGCAGCCAGATTAACTACAACTTCAGGCTTAAACTCAGTAAAGGCATTGTCAATAACATCCCTGTCCGCAATATTTCCACGCATCAGCTCAAACTGGTCGTCCGAGCTTACCATCTCCGCGATCCGGTCAAGCCTGTACTTCTTGATGCCCACGTCGTAGTAATTGTTCATATTGTCAATTCCCAGTATCCTGCAGCCGGGATATCTTTTCACCAGTTCCATCACCAGATTAGCTCCGATAAATCCCGCCGCCCCGGTCACCAGTATTCTCTTTCCATCAAGATCTATATTCTTATCAAGCATACGCTTTCCTCTAATCTGTCAAAATTAGTGCAGTCCTTCTCCCTATTGTACCACTTTTACCCAATATTCTTAATCTCTAAGACAACCAACAGGAATTATTTTCACTCCTCTTTCTGTCGTGTAGGCCATTGGTGCATTCGCGCATATGACGATAAGGGCAGAAGGCATTCTATACATTACGCCCGGATGCTCAGGGTTCTTAATGGCTTTATTGTTATGTTCTTCTATAACTCTGGCAAACTTAAGAAGATTTTTCTCAGCAGCAGGAACAGCATTTACTCCGGTTTTAATCTCAATCAAAGCATATCGACCATCACCCATCTGATACACAGCATCGGCCTCAAGCCCCATATCATCGGTGTAATGCAAAATCCTCGCCTCATGTGCGCTGGCATAGACTATCAGATCTCTTAATACGAGATTTTCAAATACATGTCCGAACATATCAAGATCATTATTGAAATAATCCGGGCCAATCTTTAGTGCTGCCAGTCCTATTGATGGGTCAACAAAAATATGCTTCTTCGCTGCACGAATTGCGGTTTTTGAGCGTATTTGAGGAGTCCATGCATCAATGTCCTTTATTACATAAAGTTGTTCCAATACTTCAATATATGACGCCAAAGTCACATCCGTAACATCATGTTCTGCTCTGACATCTGCATAAATACTGGTCTTCTTCGCACATGTTGCCATGTTCCTCGCATATGACCATAGAAGCGTCCGTGCCCATTCAGGATTTCTTTTTACATTGTCTATAGAATTTAAATCCTTTTGATATATTTGATTGTAATAGTCCTTAGCAATTTCAAGCTTGGCAGAATCCTTTTTTATCTCCATGCACCTAGGCCAGCCGCCTCTGCACACAATAAAAAACAATTGTTCCAGTGTCATGTTTGAAGACAAGCCATCAATGTCAAAAGACGCATCATCAATTACCTTACTTAACGAAATACTACCATTTGAATCCCCTGTTTCAAACAAAGTCATAGGATACATAGTCAGTTCAGTGATACGTCCGGTTCCGGTATGAGGTGTATCAATTCTTTTTGATGTAGACCCCGTCAGATAATAATTTCCCACTTCACCCGGATTATCATCACATGCCTTTCTCAATGTCCCCCAGATCTTAGGAGCATCCTGCCATTCATCAAATAAAATAGGTTTCTCATTTTTCAAAAAAAGCTTTGGCGACGTTTCCGCAACTGCCAGATATGCGTCTCTCTTCTCCTCATCCTGAAACTCAATAACAGTTTTACACCGTTCCTTAGCGGTTCTGGTCTTCCCACAGCCCTTCGGGCCTGTAATATTTATTGCATTAAAGGCTTCCATTCTTCTATCTATTTCGCCATCAACAATCCTTTTTATGTATTCCATAAATCACCCCTTATCATTTCTCATATTTTACCATGTTTCCAGAGGCTCCGCAATTTCATTTTATTAATTTCGAATGTTTCATTTGGCTTTTTTCGAACGATTTATTTTGGTATTTTCGAACGATTTATTTTTTCCAAAAAGCAACCCCAAAGCACCCACACAGGGTTGCCTTGGGGTTGTTTCAAGTTATTTACAAAGTATTTATTGATACCAGCCTTACATATCGCTCCTTTATCAGCCAATCAGGGAAGCAAGAAATCCACTTATATCGACAGTAATCTGCTGATAAAGCAGGTTTTCACGCCCTGAATAGTCAAGAGCTCTGTACTCTATGTATCCGGTAAGATTAGCCTTGGCCCACTTGTTGTAAGCAGTTTTCTGCTTAGCTGCTGTGGTCGGCATGCTATCCGCGTCCTCGTTATACTTCCAGATACCATTATCCTGAGTAGCTTTAAAGGTTCCATTGCTAAGATGTGCAAGCTCTGACCAGTTCTGTATGTAGACCAGAGTTTTTTTGTCGATCTCAATATAGATGTTGAGCCAATCCGTTGTGCCTTCGTTCTTTACTATGGCTATAGCAGGATTCTCTCCGGCTTTAAGGATAGTTGCTTCAGAATCAACACCAATCTCACGATAAGGATTATCGACTGTGAATAGTTCACTGAAACTATTTGTCACGCCCTTGGAGTTCATACTTACGGTTCTATAAGCATCTCCATTATAGAGGAAGTCATTCTCTCCAACTGCTACCCTGTTTATCCTGTTAACCACACCATAGCTGTTCTTTACAGTGGCGATGTCAAGCTCTGCACTTGCCAGATAACCGGATTCTTCTTCAGATGCAGCAAGCTTATACCTGGTGGTCTTAAACTTTCCTGAACTCTTTGGCGGAGCGACAACCTTCAAGGTGATCTTACTCATGGCAGCCAGTGGTTCAAAGCCCTCAACACCTTCATCCATATCTGCATATTCTGTAGGACTTTCTCCAATCGTCACATTGAAGTTATAGGTTCCGGCAGGCATTTCGTCAAATACATAGAAGGATGCGTCATCGCCATCAACAACGTCAAAGAAATCAACCACAAATTTACCCTGAGCATCCATCTTATAATATACACCGCTGGCATAACCATACTCATCAAACATGCTCATGTAACGAGCAAGGTTCGCTTGTCCGTAATTCTTTCCACCCTCGATGGTAACCCAGGCATAAAGGAACTTACCATCAGATGCCTCAGGGGCCTTCTTGGCGGAATTCTTTACTGTGTAGTTCACCCTGTTAGGATTGCTCTCTATATCGATAAAGCCTGTGTCCATTTTTAAGGTGTTGTAAATACTCTTTTTGTCCGGAGAAATCGTAAATGCCTTAGCCTCACTCATGCACTCATTGGTAACGGTGTAGACAGCATTCTGTTTTACTCTTCCCCAGGCACTGTCCACGGTCTTATCTGTAACCGTGATCTTAGTTGTCTTTTTAGTAGGCTGGATCTTGTAGGTGGTGTAATTGTCCAGCACTCCATATGTTGTTGCCAGAATCTTTCCGCCATCCACCTTGACTGCGTGGCTGATAGTGGTGGATTGGCCATAATCTACTTCCTCATGCTTCGTTCCGTCCGGTTCAATATATCCGGATCTTACGCCTGCGACATTCACGTAGATAGGGCTCAGTGCGGAATAAGTGTTAACAGCCGACGTTAACCCTTCCTGCCGGTAATCGGGCTCATTCGTCTCAGAATTGAAAACAATATCGGGATCGATATTGATAAAGGAAAATCCATTCTGAGGATCCATTTCCGCCCGAACGTCCTGAATCAAAACATTGAGTTTATAATCACCGTTGCAGTAGACAGTAGTAAAACTCAGGGTCTTGGATTTCTTTCCACCGTCCTTGGCTGTAGCTTTAACAGACATCTTTCCGGGCTTATTTACTGTAAGCCGGTTGTAATACGGATCGTAAGAAAGACCTGTTACAGCTATGGTGGCATCCATATCATTTCCATACTGGTCAAGTACCCTTACTCCTGCGTTATTGACACTCTGTGTAATGAACTTTTGGCCTGCTTTGATGTTTTCTTCATTTACTTCAGATACGGTTCCATCACCGTTTTCATCCCACCATCCAAGCATTATGGTGGTTGGAATCTGAGCCTGAGAAATCAAAGTTACAGGGGCACTGTATGCAACAGTAGGATTGCCCTCGTAATCTGCTGCTGTCACTTTGACAACAAAGCAGTTATCATCGGGCACATTTGATACATTGAGCCCTGCAGCAACTGTTACTGTTCCGTTTTTAACTGTAACCTTCCCTTCCAAAGGAGTTCCATTAATTGAAAGCTCCTCATCATTATCTGGATTGTATTTCTTAATGATCTCCCATGTTACTTTCTTGTTAGCAGGAGCAGACCCATCCAGCCCACTGTAATTCACGGTAGCCTTGAAAGTGGTCTTTTTGTTGTATGGCTTTAATACCTTGTCAGGTGCCATTACATCCATGGACCATATGCCCTCTGACACGGTAAATGCCATGGAAGCCATAGCCTGCTTCCCAGGACCGCCTACCGCATAGGCCACCAGAGTATACTTGCCGGGAGCCATTACGAGAAGATTATCATCATCCTCTTCGGTAGGTCTGTTAACACAGGTATCCAACGTGATAAGCTGATCATGTTCTACAGTCAGCCTTGCTCCGCTGTCATCATTTACAAATCCATTTCTGTCCCAGACTGCAATTTCATTCCCATAGGAATTATTCAGTACTACCCTGTCAAGGGACTTTACTGTTGTGGTTGCGTTCCATTTTGGAATTGCAAGACTAACGCCTGTCTGCCCCGTGTAAATCCTGGACGGAGCTTTTTTAGTAAGGGCAAGCTTTGTCTCATAGGCGTTGTCCTTGGTAAATGCATCAATTGGGCCATAGAAAGCAGGGTCATTGTCAGGAATGGGGACAAAGCTGCTTTCTTCATCATAATACCCATAAACCAGCTGTACACTGACGTCATATCCCATGATCCAGCCATCTTCAGCTGCTCTTGGAGCATCAGCAACATCCAGTTCGTAGTTCTTTGTAGTGGCAGGAATCACTTCCATAACTTCTTCATCATAAACGTCGATGAAAATCCTTCTGCCTCTTTCATCTATATCCTCATATCCAAGTATTGCATAATGTTCTTTACCCTTGTAATCCACAACCGTTACAGGGTCTTCACCAAGCTGGGCTCTGGCCTTGACCACATAGAACATGTGTGAGGTTGCACTTACTCCCTTAGGCATGGATAGAGTAAGTCCCAGCTTCTGGTTGGTTGCTATCTTAGTATTATTGCTAAGGCTCGGAATTTTTCTTATACCATCAGCTCCGGTCAGAGGATCGGAAAGCTTAATAATAAACGGTGTTCCTACAGCTTTACCTGCTGCTCCATCGCTGAAGGCAAGAGTTAATTCATCTCCGGGATCACAGAACTGCATTACCTTAAGCGCATCAATTGTAAGTGTGCTCTTCTCAGTGTCAAAGTCTATGATCTCACGAGCCGCATCGTCTTCCTTACAGGTAAAGCGAAGACTTTCAGAATCTGCACCCTTTGAAAGGGTTACCTTCATGGCCTTGTCAGTGCCATAAGGAACAGTGATAACGTTATTCTTGTCTGCTCCTGCCACCTTAACTGAGGTGATATCGGAAGAGAAAGTTATGGACGCAGTGTAGGTATTGCCGGACTTAGACACAGCCTTTAAGGACATTGTCTTACCCGCCATTCCAAGGCTCTTTCCTGTGGCTGTAATTATCGTGGATTCTACTACTACCCCTGCAGCCCCTGTTATAGCCTCTTTTCCGTTATAGAAAGAAGCTTCTTCAACAAGGTCCTTTATCTCATTGTCTCCTTCGCTTTTCGAAGTACCATTTCTGACATAAGCAGTGAATTCATCATTGCAGTTCAGAGTGTACTTACCCTTTACCGGCAATATCTCAGTACCACTCATATCAAAAATCGCCAGCGCAGGTGCCGGAACGGATGCAACGCCCAAAGTAACGCTCTTGGCGCCCTTGGTTGCAAGCGTGTATTCTCCTGTCTTAGAAGCAGCAATCGTCTTTGGTCCGCTCTTGGTTCCATCCTCCAGCTCACTCTCAAATGTCGCAACGCTAACGGTATTTCGGCCTGTGGTAGGAGTTACCCTGATCACTACATCTTCGCCTCTTGGGACAGTTGTGTTGAAGCGGACACGGGTTTCCGCACGGTCCAAGTCCAGAGGATATTCCTGGGATCCCACTCTTGCAGAAATGTCATATTCTGCCAGAAGGTCCCCCTCGTTGTCGGCGAAAAGACTTCCCCAGGTGTTTCCAAAGTCAACAGTAACATCAGTGTTCTCTGTAACTGAAGCATAGATTATTACGCCATAGGAAATCTGAGGATCATGATCCCCTATTACCGGTATTCTATAGCAGTTTTTATCTTCGTCATATTCAGCCTGCCTAAGTGGGAATCTCTGAGCAATATTCTTTTCCAGTTCACCTATATTGTTTTCGCAGGTCTGTACCCGGTAGGTTACAGAACTAATCTCTGCGGGAGCCTTTACCTTTTCTAAATCCGGAAGAACATCGAAATAGATATAATCTACGTCTTCATCTATGAACCGGTAATTTCCGCCCTCCTCATTCCACTCTGTGACATTGGAGATGTTGTTGTGCTCGGCATCTTCAATATCAAATTTCACTATAGCTTTGGAATCCGGGTCCACATCCACCTGCGGTCCGGGGCCGTAATAAAGCCCATCTTTAACCTTAATTCCAACTACCGGGTTGTCAGGTGCCACGGTCATTGCATCGGTCATAATGGCCTTTATTACGTAAGGATTTTCTTGGCTGCCGTCATAAGCAGGAACCGTAATCATGACACCACCGTCAAGTTTCTCAGCAAAGAACCCCCATTCTTCATCATCACCTGCATCAAAGATAAGCCCAAACTTGTACATGAATCCATTTGCAAAGTAAGCAAGCTCCTCATCAGGTATGGGCTCATCATTTTTGGTTATCAGGATCTTTATATCTCCTGATCCTGAGTATGTATAATCGTATGCATCTTCTGTGGTTGTTACAGCATCAAGACCGGAAACAGGTGCGAGCACATAGTCGGAAGATTCCATGTCTTCCGGCATCAGATCAAACACAACCTTGTCCAGCTCACTCTTTTCCTTCAATACTGTAAACCTTGAGAACTTATCCGATGCAAAGGAGAGTTTGCCATTTTCATAGGTGGCAGGAAGAATGTCCACTATGCCATCATGTTCGCGGGCCACCAGATACTCTTTCCCCTCTTCTCCATCAAAATCAAAAGAGATTTTAACAGTATCCTCAAGTTCGTAAATATCCTTCTCCCAGAATGTGGTATCTTCATCGGTCACTGCGCCCTTGGCCACAACCTGGTCGATATCCATCTCAATGGTTGTCGCCGAGACCATATCAGCGGCTGCAGCTTTATCCTCAGGAGCAGTGTCGGAGCCGTAGGTTACGTCATTTCCTTTATAGTCAAAGGAATCAGCATCCCAAATACTTACCATGATACTTCCGCCCATGGTGTCATCAAATTGTGTGTCGATGGCAGTTTCACTGATAGAATCAAGAGCTTTGTCATCAATTGTCACTGCCTCAATGTCCGTTGCCTCTTCACGACCAATGGAACCAACCTCAACTACCACACCCCTCATATGGAAATTGAAATCCTGCATGGTAAAATTGAAAATACCCACATCTCCAACCACCTCAGAGGGCTCGATTTCGTATCCGTTGATACCAAGGGCGGAAACCTGATATCCCTTATCAGGCACCAACTTAAACTTATAGGACTCACCTATTTTCAGCTGATAATTGGCATAACCAAGCTCACTGGTATCATAGTGTGGATCGTCAGGCTCATAGGCCTCGTCAACATAAGGCCTAATATTCCCATCTTCATCCAGAAGATAAAGTTTACAATGCTCTACATAGTCATCGCTATCCTTGTCACCCGTATATCTCCAGCCAACACTTCTTGAATAGCTGAATATAGAACGAATGCAGTACGAAGACCCTTCTTCTGTTTCAAAGGTATAAGAATAAGGCGTGTCTCCACTTCTAAACACATCAAAAAGATCGCACAGGGTAGTGTAATACTGACCATCCCTGTACTCATCAATATAACCATTCTGGAAGTAGGCCTGATAATCATCAGCAACAGACACCGTTACCTCTGCGGGAGCATATTCTCCTATCTTTGGCATATCTGTCCAGTCTGTGCTTTCTGAATAGGACTGTCCGCCTTCCTGGGTATCAAATTTGATTGTAATACCAGGGTTCAGTCCGGCAGGAAGGTACTTCCCCATATCTACCAAAACCCTGTACATAGACCCTTCTGCGGGGCCGGGCTGTGGTTCGCCGCCACCACCGCCTGATGTGTATTCCAGATAAACGTCCAATATAGTTGCATCTTCTGTGTCAGGCAGATTGATCACAAAGCCGCCGGATTCCAGCGCAGCATTATCAGTAGCCGCTGTGAAGACACTTTGCGCATCACCGCTGCCCACTTTCAACGTCATATAACTACCTTCTGCTACAAGAGTGTTTCCTGCTGTAGTAGCCCTGATGATTACAGACTTTGTCCCTTCAGGGTAGCTGTCTCCGGAAAACTCATTGGCATACTGGTGTCCATCAGTTCCCTCTTCAGAAGGGTGGATGGCAACATACTCTTCCCGTTCACCAAGAGCCTCTCCGCCACCATCTGCTCCGCTATAGAAAGTGAAGCTGACACCCATATTGTTACAGGTCACAGTTTCATCTGCCCGGATTCCTATGGTATAGCTACCGGAAGTAACTCCAAGGGGCTCTGTGCCAAGTAGCTTGGAAGTTCCATATCCATCATTTATATCATCTTCAGCAAGTTCATCTGCTTCACCGGGGATTTCGTCAAATTCCTCAGAAGGCAAAATGTCCTCATCTGCAGCTATCTCATCGCTCTGTGGCAAAATTTCGCCACCTTCCGTATCCGGTGGAGTAATGCCATCCTCCATCGTCTCCAATCCCAGAGTATCATCGCCAGCAGAAAGCAGCCCCGGGGCTTCGGATTCATCCAGCAGATATAACCCGTCCTCCGGAACTTCAGCAGCTCTTACCTGCGTGGGAGCATAGCTAAAGACCAAAGCAAAAGCCAGCAGCATTGCCAGAATGCGCCTGGTAGTCAATAAGTGCCTTCTCTTACCACTTCGCATAACCGCCCTCCATTTCATGAAACCTAACGTAATCACGTTCCAAAGTGTACCATTATTATCTCACTAAACAGGGCGACATATAATTAAAAAAGCATAAAAAAACACCCCGGAAACAGCCCTTTATAGGGGCGCTTTCGGAGTGCCTGGTTTCCTTATGTTTATTTTGCGCCTTTACCAAAGATCACGACACCAACAGTCATAAGGATTATCTTTACATCCTCCATAAGACTCCAGTTGTCGATGTACTTAAGGTCAAGTCTTACTACCTCATCGAAGTCCATGATGTCGCTTCGCCCACTGATCTGCCAAAGGCCGGTAAGGCCCGGAGTCATGGACAGACGCCTTCTGTAATGCTCGTTGTACTGCTCAAACTCCGCCTCTGTTGGGGGACGGGTTCCAACAAGACTCATCTCACCTTTAAGGACGTTCAAAAACTGAGGGAATTCATCAAGACTGGTCTTACGGATAAATGCACCAACCTTGGTAACTCGTGGGTCATTCTCCATCTTGAACATAAGACCCTTCATCTCGTTCTGGGCCTCAAGCTCCTTCTTGCGCTCCTCAGCATCAATGTACATGGATCTGAACTTGTAGATCTTAAAACGTCTTCCGTTCTTGCCGACTCTGGTCTGGGAAAAGAAAACCGGGCCGGGGGAATCAAGTTTGATGACAGGTGCCAGAAACAGTGTGATGATACCTGTCAGCACAAGTCCCACAAATCCACCGATGATATCGAAAAATCTCTTTATAAACAGCCTCTTATAGCTGGTCCTGTTCATGGAATAGGTCAGAACCGGATAATCCAAAAAGTCCTCAGCCTGTGCATTGGCTATTCCAACACTGGGAAGCTCCAGAGAGTAGTGAGTTGTGATACCCATCTCCTCGAAACCAAGTATGGTATCCTCAAGCTCTCCCTGAGGAATGTGGGGAGTATTAAAGAAGACCTCATCAAAAGGATCGGTGATAAGCCTTGATGTAAGATCCTGAATGCCATAGTGAACATGGACATCACCCACGTACCACTTTTCATCCTTAGGCCCGTCACAGTCCGTGCAGTAAGCCCTGACTACCTTGTAGCCAACCCTCTCTCCAAGCTCCAGGATGCGCTTTATGGTGCTCTCCATATACTCTTTCTCGGAAACCACCACAACTCTGGTAACATTGTTCTCGCTGGTAATGTGTCCTCTTAAAAGTTTCTTGAAAAGACATCTTCCGATGTAGGTTATAAGAATATCGATCCAGATAAAGTTACCGATAACAAACCTTGAAAGGATCCTGGTCCAGTCAAGGAAATAAACGACTACCAGAGTCGCCAGCACCATAACGGCAATAAATCGCAATACATAAAAAAGCTCTTTTACATAGCCACGGATAACAAAATCCCTGTTCCAATCCGCCAGGAAGGTATAAATAGAGCACACAAGAAGAAAGATCACGCAGACCATGTAATGCAGGGTCTTGTCACCGTAATCCCTCCTGTCATTGTATCGCAGCCACGTGGTAAAAAAGTATGATGCAATGATACACACCATATCAATTCCCCACAACATATACGTTTGAAAAGTCTTATACTTCTGATTCATCCCCGTTTCACTTTCTATATGCTTCCACAACTTTTTTCACTGCATGAATTACATCCTCCACATCCTCGTCTGTCATCATAGGATAAAGAGGTATACTCATGATTCCCTTGTAAATCCCTTCGGCTACAGGGCACAGGCCCTTCTTAAAGCCAAGCTTCTGATAATACGGAAACCAGTAGACAGGCACATAATGAACCTGGCACTGGACATTCTCTGCAGACATGGCATCAAAGAACTCACGGCGGGTACAGGTAAGCTTATCCAGATCGAGCTGGATAATGTACAGATGCCTAGTGGTGTCGCTCTCCGGAATCTCCTGCTGGACAATGATCTCAGGAAGATCAGCAAAAGCCTCGTTATAGCGGCGAACGATCTCCTTGCGGCGATCAGAAAATGCCGTAAGCTTTTTAAGCTGACTTATCAAAAGAGCTGCCTGGAAATCGGTCATGCGATAGTTAAAGCCCAGCTCCTGCATCTCATAAACCCATGGTCCCTCAGGCTCTTCCACATACTCAGACGGGTTCCTCACGATTCCGTGCTGAGAGGCAAGTCGAAGCTTCCTGTAAAGCTCAGGATCATTGGTCGTAATAGCACCTCCCTCTCCGGAAGTAATGGTCTTAACCGGATGGAAGGAAAAGCAGGTCATATCAGCTAAAGAGCCTTCAGGCTGGCCCTTGTACTTAGTGCCAATGGCATGGGCTCCATCAATGATAAAGGTAAGTCCATGCTCCTTGCAGATCCCGGCTATCCTGTCATGCTCAACAGCCTGTCCCGTGAAATCCACAGCTACAACAGCCCTGGTCTTGTCTGTAATGCTTTTCTCAATAGAATCAGGATCAATATTATAAGTCTCAGGCACAACATCAGCAAAAACAGGCATAGCGCCAACGTAGCGTGCACAGTTGGCAGAAGCAGCAAAAGTAAGGGGCGTTGTAATAACCTCATCCCCTTCTCCAAGGCCTGCAGCAATGGCAGCGCAGTGAAGAGCAGCTGTACCGTTACATACAGCTACAGCGAACTTAGCCCCGGTAACCTTGCAAAGCTCCTTCTCAAGCTCGTCAACATAAGGTCCGCAGGTGATAAGATCTCCCTTAAGGGCATCTGCAACCACCTTTACATCGTCGTCTCCGATCCACTGACGGCCGTAAAATATTTTCTTATCTCTCACAGGGCTTCCACCCTGTATTGCAAGTTTCTCCATTTATATCCTTCCTCAAGGCCAAAGCACACACCTTAGGCCTTTTTAGCTTCCTTGCGAGCTTTCATCAGATACCAGGCATACTTGGTGTTAGTAACAACGTACCTTCTGATAAGTCTCCTTGGATCCTGGAACATCCTGTAAAGCCACTCAAATCCAATCTTCTGAATCCAGACAGGCGCACGACGAATAGTTCCTGCATGGAAATCAAAACCGGCACCAACGCCCATCATAACGCCGTTTATAAGGCCTTCATGGGCCTTCATCCATTTCTCCTGCTTGGGCGCTCCAAGACCTACCCAAACAAAATCAGCCCCGGCAGCATTTATCATATTAACATACTCTTCATCCTCCTGGGAAGAAATTTCCCTGAAGGGAGGTGAAAACATACCTTTGATCACAATTCCCGGATAATCTCTCTCAAGATTTCTCTTGAGCTTCTCAAGGGTGCTCTCCTTGGAGCCGTAGAAGTAGTGCGTAACGCTTCCGTCTCTGGAGGCGTTGAACACGGCTCTCATAAAATCCGGTCCTGCCACTCTCATGGCATCTCTATAGCCGCAACGTCTCTGGTGCCTTACAATCGGATTTCCATCCGGGAACACAAAAGCAGCTCCATTCAAAACATCGCGGTAATCCTCATGCTCTCTGGCCATAACAGTGGTGTGGACGTTGGAGAAACAGATATATTTCCCCGACAGCTCTTTAGCATGAGAGACCACGTACTTCTGGGCCTGGCTGAGAGTTGTCACCACATATTGAATTCCAAACAGGTCGCACCTGTTCTCCAGCTTATTCAAATCCCCTTATCTCCAATTCCAAACATAACTATAGAGAAGGCCTCCGCATGAACGCATAAGCCTTCTCTATGTATTATAGCCTTTAACGCTGTCAAAGCCAAGGGTCTAAATTAACCAAGGGCCTTATCATATAAGTCAGATACTACCTTCCAGTCAAGGATCTCCCAGAACGCCTTGATATAATCGGGACGAAGATTCCTGTACTTCAGATAATAAGCGTGCTCCCAGACATCCAGTGCCAGGATCGGAGTTCTTCCTGTGCCCTCACTGATGGGGTTGTCCTGATTGGGAGATGCTGTAACATAAAGCTTCCCATCCTTGTCCACTGAAAGGAAGGACCATCCGGAACCAAACTGTCCTGCAGCAGCCTTGGAAAGAGCATCAATAGCTGCCTCAAGGCCACCAAGGTCTCTGTCTATTGCCTCGGCGAGCTTCCCGGTAGGTACCTTTGCAGCAGTTGTGGCAGGAGCCAGTGTAGAAAAATAAAGATTATGGTTATAATATCCGCCGCCCTGGTTGCGCAGGCCCTTTCTGAGGGTCTCATCTGCGACGCTATCAAGGCTTCCCAAAATCTCTTCTGCAGACTTGCCGGCAAGGCCTGCCTTTTCCGCAAGTTCATTAAAGGTCTTGGTATAGGTGGCATGATGCTTCCCATAGTGAGTCTCAATGGTCAGCTGGTCAATCTGTGGTTCAAGTCCGTTAACATCATAAGTAAGTTTAACCTGTTCAAACATAACTGCCCCTTTCCGGATATTCATCCTGAAACCATAATAAAAGTGTAAATAAATCTTACCATTATTCTGTCAGTTATTCCAGTCATCAAAGGCCTCAACGCACTTTTCCCAGGTCAGGTTATTCACCACATGGTCCCTGGCCTTGTCAGTGATATCCCGCCTAAGGTTTTCATCCCTGGTTAAAAGGGCTATCTTCTGCCTCATCTCCTTATCCGATCCGCACAGAAATCCCGTCCTGCCATCATCGATAAGGTATTCAGGCCCCGGCGCCCTCATGGCCAGAACCGGGCAGCCATTAACCATGGCTTCTAAAATAGCCATCCCGTATATCTCAACTCTGTTGAAATTCACAAAGAAGTCGCAGGCTCTGTAAATGTCCTTCATCTCAGAATTGGGCACCTTAGGGATCCTTCGGACTCTTCCCTGAAGTCCAAGCTCTTTTATGCGCTCATCCAGGCTCTGAGACAGTTCCCCATCGCCTATCATCAAAAGGTGAAAAGAGCTGTCGGTGTGTTCACCGGCATTAGCCGATTCTTCCAGCGCATCACCGTCCATCAGGTTGCGCAAAAGCTCAACCGCTTCCAGCGGGCGTTTGTACTCTTCAAGACGTCCTACATACAAGAGAATCTTCTTGCCAAAGGGCAGTCCATAGCGCTCACGCAGCTCAAAAACATCCCCCTCAGAAGGCACCAGGCTTTCCTTATCCAGTCCCACAGGAGCAAGCTTTGCCTTTATACCGGCGGCATTCAGCTGCTTCTGAACAAAAGGCGTCTTGGCATAAACAGGGACCTTTTTATAAGCAGCCAGGTTCCGCGTCATCATAAGCTTGGAAGCCGTCTGTTTCAGGCTGCTTGAGCTATCCGTATACAGCGTCCCAATATAGAGGTGGCACTTGATATTATTCTTAAGGCAGTAGTCAATAACCTGGGGAGCATAAAGCATGTTGTCCGCCAAAAGGTGCACCAGATCAGCCTTCAGGTCCTTCAGGATGTCCAGGTTAATGATTCCGTGGTGTCCAAAGCCCTTGGCCGGGAGGATGTGTACGGCGATCCTCCCATCCTGAGAATCTTCACGGGCAGAAGATCCATCGGCCAAAAGCACAATATCCACATGATGGTCAGGGTGTTTCTCCACCAGTGCCTTTGCCAGCCCCATCTCCTGGGAGTTGTAGAAGGCATTATTCACTTCACTAGTTATATAAAGCTTCAAAAAAATAATATTCATGGATAAAGTTCCTTTCGGAAGCAACTTAATACACGCAAAGGTACGCCGTGTCATCAATTATAACCAGTTGTTCCTCGAGATCGAAGCTATCCCAGTTTCTGTCCCCGAAATACTTGTCAAAAACTGCCGAGGTATCTTCTTCAGGTGCCTCAAAGTGCCTCCCCTCCACAGCTTCCAGCAAAGTTCTGGTGGTCTGTCCAAGGGCTCTTTCATTGATCTGTCCATAGTGAAGCCTGCTCTCATCATAGTAGGCCGGAGCATAGGTATCATTTTGAGCTGCGAAGTAAAGAACCGCCTTCCCTGTCTCTTCCTCGTACTTTTCAATCTCGTTAACGATCATCTTTGCGTAGGTCCTATCCAGAGTATTGGATATGAGCCTTCCGGAAATAATGAAGCTGCAGAACAATAGCTGCACCCAGACATAACCAAACACGACTATAGATGCCACCTTAAGGCAAGCTTCTTTTTCCGCCCCGAGTATTGGCAGGCTGATCCCATCCGCACTCATTGTAGCCATTAAAGTAACTGCCAACATACCTTGAATCAGATATAAACCATAGGACATTCTGGGCGGAAAATTGTATTTCTTTCCAAGAACCGGAATAACAAAAAGAGTAATCAAAGCTCCTAAAAGAATGATGATGTAATATAACAAGCCAAATCCACTTTTACTTTTTACGATTACAACAATAGCACAAATCAGGAATATTAAGGTAAAAAGTGCAGGTAAATATATACTTGGCAGCAAGGTAAAAGAATCCTTCAAAAAAGAGAAAAGGCTTTCCATAACCTCAGGTATTTTCCCAAGAAGCGATTTCGTTGAAGCACGTTTTCTGAAGGCAAACTGCGGAATGATTAAACCCAGAAGCTTTATAAACTTCATGTTGATGACTCCGGCACAAAGGGGGAGTGCAAACGCTAACACTTCTTCAACAAATGCCTTTTTACTCCAATGAAAACGATTTAAGAGCATATAATAAAAAGCCAGAACAATAGCAGAATAAACCACCGTTATCTGATAAGCGCATGCCCCTAATAAAAACAATAAAAAGGATACTATCTTCCTATCTTTTGCAAAACAATATACTCCAATTGCCGCGGCCAGATAACCAACAGAATATGGAAGTACCACCTCCGGGAACATAAGATATTCGATGAACAGAACATTGGTGAAAGCCATCCCCAATGCACAATAATATCCGACTGTAACTATGATGTTTTCAGACTTAAGAAATTCTCTAAAAAGCAATTGAATAATAGTTGAAGTAGCAGCAAACAGGATAATTGACACTGCAATACAAAGCGGAATAAAATCTGTAGCCCTTACCATCAACTTATAAAGAATAAAATCGTACAGCGCTACAAGGTATCTTCCATCACCAACCTGAACCCATATATCATCATATGTGTACACCATATAGGTGATGGTATCTGCATTGAAAGACTTTCGAATAAGTCCCCCAAAGAAGACAAACATTGTAATTATATTAAAAAACAAAGAACCTAATATATATTTCTTTTCCATTAGCCGTTGCATTATTTATAGTCCCTCTGCTTTTCTTTTTATTCACTGACACCTATTCTAACACATATAGATTTCATAATTCACACTCAATTCCGAAATCTCCTGATGTATATATACAGTCCAGTACTACGCGTGCTACAATACTATTGATTATATTAGGAAAGGTTCTCTCCTGTTTCATGAAGAAAAATAATAATCCGAAGATAATTATTCTAATGCTCCAGATCATTTTCGTCCTTTTTTGTATTATTGTTACCCTTACAATGCGATGGACCCTTTCTTCGTGGGATGAACTTTCGTTAGAAGAAGTTATATATCAACTCTCAATGCCTTTAGAAGGAACTAGCAGTGAAATGCTGTATTCATTTTTCTACTGCAGTATTATTCCAACTATTGTAGCTGTTTTCTTCTTTTTATTTGTTATTTATTTCATACGGAATAAAGTAAAGCCTCAAAAGTGTCTTAATATTTTAACCGTCACATCATTACTGGTCCTTATTATAGATTTTGCCATAGTATGGAAATCACTTGATATTTCAAGCTACCTCAATAATAACTCACAAGATTTCATTGCAGAACAGTATGTAAACCCTAATGAAGTAAAAATTTCCTTTCCAAAGAAAAAGAGAAATCTGATATATATCTATCTGGAATCCATAGAAACCACATACACAGACGAAGCTAATGGTGGCGCATATGAATATAATCTGATACCGGAGCTGGTGGAAATAGCGAAGCAAAATGAGGATTTTTCCGGAGATTCAAATCAGATCAACGGAGGTTTAGTACTTCCCGGAAGCGGATGGACCTCAGGTGCCATGTTTGCTTCATCATCAGGTCTTCCATTGAAGATACCGCTTGGCGAGAATGAAATGAGTGATATGACCTCATTCTTCCCCAGGGTTCAGACTCTTGGAGATATTCTTGAGGATGAAGGCTATTTCAACGAGCTAATGATCGGCTCCAAGGCAATATTCGGAGGAAGAAATCTATTTTATGAGTCTCATGGGAACTATAAATTATCAGATTATCAATATGCCATAGAAAACAAGCTGATTCCTGAAGATTATTTTGTTTGGTGGGGATATGAAGATGAGAAACTATTTTCCTTTGCCAGGGATGAACTGACAAGGCTTAGCAAAGAATCCCAGCCGTTTAATCTCACTCTTCTGACAGTAGATTCGCATTTTACAAACGGCTACGTATGCGAGCTTTGTGATGATGTCTATGACAGTCAGTATGCCAATGTTATCGCCTGCTCCAGCAAACAGGTTAGCAGCTTCATTTCCTGGATTCAGCAACAGGCTTGGTATGAAAATACAACTATAGTTGTCCACGGCGACCATACTACTATGGACAGCAATTTCCTAAAAGATATTGATCCAAGTTATCAACGAAAAGTATTTGTATCCTACATCAATTCCGCCGCTACAGTTCCTGATGCATCGTGGCGTGAATACTCCACAATGGATCTGTTCCCAACAACACTTGGTGCTTTAGGATGCCAAATTGAAGGCAATCGTCTGGGACTGGGAACGAACCTGTACTCCAATGAAAAGACTCTTACAGAGATTTATGGACTATCAGAAGAAACAAAGCTACTGGCTGCCAAGTCTGATTTCATGACTTTTTTAGCCGCCGTACCTGAGGAAGTCATTAATAACTCAGCTGCTAATCAGGTACAACCTGAAGGCGAGGTCTTGATCAAAGACAATGGCACTTCAATAAATGTCAGCATAACTGAAATATCCAAGAACCAGCGAGAAATAGAACAAGCCATCGTCTTTATAGACGATAGAAAATTCATAATGAACAAAAGCAATACCGGTTCATTCTCATTGGATATAAGCAAAGAAGAAGTCCCTGAAAACAGTCACTTAGTAGTAAAGCTGGTAGATTCATTTGGCACTGAATTCACAATTTATGATAAAACTCAATAATGTAGCGTCGGCGGGTAATATTGAAAATTACCCGCCATATTTATTCTTCCTTTATCCCGATGCTCTTCTGCCCACAAACAAGTACTTCCATACTATTTAACCAAAATCTGAAAAACATCCTAATCTTCTTGCCAATTGATATCTTATTGGAAACTTTAGAATACTTGACTGTATCTAAAGTAGACTTTTCCAGTGGTACAAGTTTTAATGGGAACTCAATCTTTTTTCTATCGTCTATAGATTCAACTCTGTTCTTTTGATCCGGATCATTGTAATGCACTCCAGAGCCATCCATACCAAGATTATTAACCATTGTATTGTACGGAAAAATGGTCAGTCCATTGTTGGCAAAACAGGAATAATACCAGGCCACATCCCAAGTAAGCATGTCATATTTATACTGATGCATAAATAGATATGAGAAATCCTGCCCATTATCCAAAGCACGCTTGTGTCTCATAACAAATCTTACATCCTGCTTGCTAAGGTTTCTTTTAAGATTCTCCCATCTGTCGAGCCATGTCCCCCATCCCCACGAGCAAAAAGATCTGGTATAACCATATATCTCATCATTTTCAATACGAGATTTAAGAAAGCTATATCCGGTTACAGAATATACGCGCTTTTCATCCTTATATACCTGAAGGCACTTGTTTAAGTAAAAGAGAAACTGATTGCTCACTTCAAGATCATCCTCTATTACAATTACTCTCCCGTGTTCTCGGACTACTGAAGTAACCCCATCAATTTCAGACTTCTCGATTCCCCAGTTCTTTTCCCGTTCTGTTACATGTATCTCTTTAAACCCATTCAAATTATGGATATATTCTCTTACCTGCTCAACACCTTTTGCGTCCTTCTCATTAGCAGGCGCATCAGAATAAACATATAAAACAGACTGTTTAGCCTCAGGATTACTCCTTAAGGCATCCACAGTCTTTGTCAAATGATCCAGTCTTTTATATGCAAATAAGACAATTGGCGCATAATCTGTATTCATAAGATTTCCTATTTCCGGAGAGTTATCATCTCGTTTTTACCAATGATATTGGCTATCATCGTATATGTACTGCCATAACTGGCATATAAAGTCTCTGCTCCTGCAAGTATCAGCATCTCATAAAGAGCAAACTGCATTCCTTCCTTGCTTCTTCTATCAGCAGAAGCCATTGCCTCTGAAAAGATGTTATGAGGGAAACGCCTTTTCAAATCCTCTAAAATATCTTTATCATCTGTGGCGATGTATATCTTCTTATCAGGATCATGCTCAACAAGTTCCATAATCTTTTCATAAAAAAGCTCAGTTGGGCTATTCTTTATGGCCTCGACATTATCAGTGCGTCTGATGTGCATTGCCACGTAACTTCCAAGAGTCTTCATATAATCCTCAACTCTCCTCTCTATTTCCGGGTTAAACCTGATACCTTCACTACTATTATCCCCATAAAAGCTATAGTATGCCTCTATGTATATTTTTTTCTGAGGCCAGTTGTCTACCTTCTCTTTTAATTTACGGTAGTCACTGTCACTGTTCTTACCCTGTTCCAGCCTTAATTCAGCTCTTTTAATATGCTTCCTGAAAACTGTGTAACACCCAAAATGGATTGCTTTCCTCAAAGAACTGAATACTTTTCCGCGAGACAATAAAGATTTATAGGATTCTTTTCCAAAATGGATATTTCTAACCTTGCAAGAAAGTGGCATAGAATCAAACATATCTTCAAAATCACATCCACATTCATTCTGGTTTCTCCACAGAACAGTAATCTCCTTAATACTGCAGTCCCTTGCCAAATTAAAGGCAGAGATGAGTGTCAATATTCTATTCCCCAACCCGCCTCCGGGCTCAACCATTAAAACTTTATCCATTACTAGCAGTCCTTATAATCATCATGAATTTCCGGAAATATCTTCATAACTTACTTTATTGGCTTTTCCATCCTTTATTTCATAAATGATGTCACAGTGTTCTACTGTTGTAAGTCTATGCGCAATTATTATCATCGTTTTTTTGCCGGACAACTGATAAATAGCATCCATGACCGCTTTTTCAGTTTCATTATCCAAAGCAGAGGTCGCTTCATCCAACACTATTATTCCTGGATTATTGTATAAAGCACGAGCTATACCTACTCTCTGTCTCTGGCCACCTGATATTTTTACACCACGATCTCCAATATTACTGTAGATACCATCAGGTTGTTCTTTGACAAAGTCATACAATTGAGCTGCCTTAAGTGCTTCCCAAACTTTATTATCATCTATTTCTTCTTCCTCTATACCAAAAGCGACATTTGCTCTGATCGTATCATCTATGAGGAAAGTTGACTGCGGAATATATCCAATATTCTTATGCCAGTTCTTCTTGTTCTTTATAACGTCAACACCACCAACTAGTATATGTCCTTCCTGTGGATCAATGACCCCCAAGATGATATCTGCCAAAGTAGTCTTTCCGGCTCCGGAGGGCCCCACAAAAGCAACAGCCTTATTTAACGGGATGCTAATACTGACATTATCCAATATTCTCTTTTCAGGTCTAGAAGGATATGCAAACGTAACGTTTTGAACACATACATCATCCAAAGTTATCTCTATGCCCTGATCTACAGCCTTTTCATGTTGTTCAAGCCTCTTTGCTTCTTCAAGATCTTCGTAAACTCCGTCAACAGAAGCTTTAAAGAACATTATGGATCCTAAATGTCCACTAATCCTATTGAACGACGGCAACATCCTTATAGCAGCCACCCCAAAAACCGCCATAAAAGGTATAAAGGTACTGCTATCCGCTCCCATAACAATTTTGATAGACATAAAAAGCAACAAACCACATATGCATAATGATTCCATCAAAGGTCTGGGAATATAAGTTAAAATAAGACGCTTTTGTTCAGTGAATGCATTTCCTTTAAATGCCTCATCATATTTATTCACAAAATAATCTTCAGAACTAGCCGCTTTTACTTCTTTTATTCCACCAAAAGCCTCTAAAAAATATCGGTTCTTATCCTCCTCTAAACTCCTTGCCAGGTTACCATAATATTTCAACTTCCTTCTCAGGACCAATGTAAAAAACAACAAAAAAGCCACCAACATAACAATCATTAATAGGGTTGTGAAAAAATCATTTATCATCAAGAAAATTGACAGCATAATGCATACTAATATCTCTGTGACCATCATTAGCATGTTGGTAAGCACATAAAGATAGCCACTGACATCTCTTTTGACATTTCTGTCTAGCTCTGCCACATTATGTTCTGCGTGGTACAGATAATTCTGATCCATATAGCATCTCATCAATCTGACTGACATTCTCCTGAGATTATTAGTTGAGAAATTGTTTTGAGCCATGTTAAGCAATATCAGATAAATATTTTTTAAAATGTAGATTACTATCATGGCAATTGCTGTAACCAAAACAAATAGTTTTGGATCATGTATGTTCATAACATCACTTATAAGTCTTAAATACTTGTTCGTCTCAATTATCTCGGGATTAGTCACTACTGAAACAAATGGGAGAATCGCTGATACTCCAACCGTCTCAAGAATAGCTCCTATAAATATCATAACGAGTAATATGATCACACGAGATTTCTGATGCTTGTCTAATACCCTAAATACTTTTTTAACCATGTCAATTCGTTCCCTTATAAACTAATTTCATAAACATATTATCGTATTCTGTTTCCTGAAGCGAGTACTTATCTTTCACCCATTTTTCACCCCAAATAGTATCAAAAAATTCCTCTATATCAGAATACCAGAAAGTATTAACCAAAATCACTTCAGGAACCGGATGCCCAAATTTATCATAATAATCAATCCACTGCTCATTATATTGAACAGTGCTAACATATCGTGGTGCCGAGGTAGTCCCTTTAACCATGAGATTATAAATCGACTCATTTCCAAGTACAGCATAAGTCTTCCCCGCTTCTGTTAATTCAGACACTGCTTTCATGCGCTTTGACAAGTCATCCATTTGATCTTTACGAACAAAAACACCGGAGAGAGGACCATAATTAAAACGTTCTGTACATTGAAAAACATTTGCAGGTGATGTTGAATTAATCCTAACAAAAAAGGCTGATGAAAAAATCACCCCAACAACAAATACCACGGTAGCTGTCTGAACAAAGATACTTCCCCGCTTTTCGGATTCATGATCCAAGCAAGCATAAACAACACAAGCAATAATGGTAAGTTCCATAAACATGGCATTTTCATTAATTCCCAGATTACTACCCATCAGCGACCCTAAATAGAAACCAATTCCGTTTATAAAGAATAGTTGCCAAAGCAACTTATCCTTCTTCCTTCCGGAAAGCCCAACTCCTAATATGACCATCCCAATATATCTCTCCAAAAATCCAAACGGTCCACTAGGTCTAATGCCAGTCACATTGAGGATTATTACCAACAAAGACATCAAAAAAATATATGTATAAAATGAACTTAAAGATAAGCCAAAATGCTTATTTGTAAGTTTTGTTACTACAAATGCCACGATAATACCACCAACAATCCTGACTATAGATTTAACCAAAGACTTAACGTTAAAAAGAGCGGCAAACATTTGAGCATGGTCTCCACTATTGGCCATGGCATGAAGATTTTTAAGAAACATCGGTATTCCTAATGGCATGATGACCCACACCAGGAAGCACACTGCCAATAAAAAACAGATTCCTACAAACACTCCAATAATCTTTTGCTTCTCACTTCTTATCCTATCCAACCGAAGAAAGATATAAATATAGGCAAGCAAAGTGATAGCCATGGTGGGATATGACAGAACTGCCACAGAATACATAACTGCCGAAAGCGCCAGTTTCCAATAACTTAATCTGTCATCTTTAAGCAGATCATAAAGGATTAGATTTGATGCCAGGGCTGCCCACATGGAAAGAGCCCCATATTCTAACTGCTGAGTTGCTCTGGGCAAAAGGTTCAGAATTACAATTGCCGTCATAAACGCAGGATAGCTTCCGACATGCTTCTTAAGAACAATATAGGCATAAACGGACAAAACCATCTGAAAAAGGACAGAAATAATTCTTAGAAATATTGCAATTCCATCAGTAGAACCAGCAATAGTAATATATGCCTTGCAAAATGGTGCCATGAAAATAGCTGCCGTCTGGTGAAGATCCCACAAATCACTGAATAAAGAGCTTCCATTGGCTATCTTTATAGGAAGCAGTATAATATATGATTCATCCTGATCCCATCCGAAAAAAAGCCTTTTGAAAATACTAATGATAGATAAGGCTATGAGTGATATATATATCCACTTTTTACTGTTTGTTCCTCTTTCTGATATCCTCATATATTCCCTTTAGCATCTGGTAGTTTTTCTCTGCAGTATACTTGGTCAAATACTCAGTAGGTATTTTCACAGGATTTTCCACAAAGCGCTCCACTGCCTTAGCCATAGCAACTACAGAATTACATTTAAACTTTGTTCCGGTAACGCCTTCTTCAACAAGCTTCCCGACATTTCCGATATCCGCAGCAATAACCGGTGTTCCCAAAGTATACGCTTCTGCAATGGTCATTGGGAATCCTTCGTAAAGTTGCGTAGAATGAAGCATAGCCATGGATTCCCCGATCAGTTTCTTGACTTCTGAATTTGGAACCTGACCGCGGAGTTCTACATTGCGGAGTTCATTATTTTCTACGTATTCTCTGCACCATTCGTCAAGCTCTCCCGAACCGCATATTATAAGCTTTGGAGCCTTATCTCCAAGCTTCATCCACGCCTGAAGGACAAGATCAATTCCTTTTATCTTCTCAACCCTACCGGCATAAACCACCTGTCTCTTTCTGTCGGCATATGGCACAATATCCATGTCAATGGTAGTAAAATTTGGTTTAATGTAAATGTGGTCTTCCTTTATCTGTCTGACAGTCAGGAGCTTCTCCTTATTAAATTCAGTCAGACAAATATAATAGATATATCTGTAAGTTTGAAGAAATCTCTGAAGTTTTATTGCCAGGACATTAACCAGAGTTTGTAATCTACTCCCTCTGTAGCAGTTATGAATAAGAGCAGACTTTAATCCGTGTTCAAGGCAACGTTCACATACCTGCCCATTTATATAGCAAAGACCATTTGGACAAACGAGCCTGAAATTGTGGACTGTCTGCACTACGGGAACACCTCTGTTTATTCCCGCAAGATAAACTGCAGGACTAATAAGCGCCACAGTATTGTGAACCTGGATAACATCTATCTTCTCTTTTTCAATGATCCTGCATATATCTCTATATGTCTTGGGATTGAAAACCGCCGTAAATGCCAATGAAATCTTCTGGCTTAACTTCGCACCCTTAAACTCATCATTATTCCTTGTATAAAGAAATACTTTATGCCCCTTAGATTCCAAAAGTTCCTTTTCGTTTTGAAGTACTACATCTTCTCCACCAGGAATTCTGTAGTAGTTATGAACTATAAGGACATTTTCCTTATAATCACTTCCAATCTTTCTGTTTCTAAGGAAATATCTTACCTTGCTTTGAGCCACCCAATACAACAGAAAAACAATGCAGACAATACTTCCGCCCCAAAGCCCATAGCTGAAGATGTATCTGATATATTCCATCTTAGCCACGGCTTTTCTCTGCATCCTGTAAAGCGGAGTGCTGCTGTCAACATATCCTCTGACAAAGTCACCCTGCTTCTTCAGTTCTCTGACTTCTGTAGTAGTAAGATATACCTCATCAGCGTCGCCCTTTCTTATTTCGTAGTCAGGAAGATAAATATCTCGCGGTCCCTTAAATGTGGCCACATAAACTCCACTGGTCAACAGTCCAACCAGTAATAAAAGAAGAGCTGAAAAAGCCAGAATATTAATCGGGATAGATCCGCTATACTCCTTTCTTCCCTCACCACTTATACAAACCTTTTGTCCAAGGCTCAATCCAACTTGCTCGCCAGCCAGGACCTTAGGAAGCTTTTTCAAAGGAGATTTGATTGAAATATAAAATAAGCTTCCAAGGAATATAAAGATCAGGTTTTTATAAGACTGGTTAAAGAGGTAAGTCTCATTAACTCCGCCAATGGTGAGTGCAAGAACAACTGCCAGCTCAGCTCTCATCTCCTCTTTTACAAGATGACGTATCTGGAAAATCATGGCGACAAAATACAAAACATACGCCACAATACCCAATCTGAAGATCAAATAAACGTATGAAGAATCAATTACAAAATGAGGCTCCGGAATCGGAACAGACTCTATCCCAAAAAGTTTCAACGGCTCATAGGTCAGGAAATGCCTGGTCATTATAAGTCTTCCTGCAAAAATCCTATTTACATTCTCATATGCATCGCCTGTTAATATAAACGGAATTGCAAGAGGAATGATGGCACAGAAAGGGAAAATAGCATAAATAACAGCCTTCTCAAATCCAGAGAATGTCTTTCGCCACAAAAAGTACAACTGTATAAGAATATAAAGGATGGTAATATAAAAACCATTTCTGCTAAGCGAGTACATAAAAACATAGCCGTTCCCCAGCATAAGGATAACAGCTATCGCGGTTACATATTTCCTGGACAATTTCTTACAGGAATAAAGCACAAAGATAGTAAGAATAAAATAGGTAATATGAAGAGTATTGGGGTGCGGATAGCCCAATGTATGCCTCAGAATAGGAGGCCAACCGTATCGGTCTATTGTGTAGGCTGTTTCGGGTATAACTCCAATAACCGAAAGGACATACATTCCAACGAATATTGAAACCCATATTATAGCACCGGTCTTAAACACACGATAGACAGATACACCTTTCATTCCCAACATCATAGTCAGAAAAATCAAAAGTGATTTCTCACCGGAAGACAGATAGATAACACTACCAAGTGCCAGTAGCAGAATGATAGCCAAATACTCTGCTACGGAATACTTGGTCAGAAGCATTTTCACACCAAAAAAAGCGGCACCGATCAGCAGACATACGTTATAAGCCAGTTGTCCTTCATACAGGCCAACTGCTTTTGCACCCAGCATTACCGCGAAATAGATCAAATAGGCCAGTTCAGCCAGAGTTATGGAATTTTCTTTTTCATTATACGTGAACAAAACCTACTGATTACCTCTTTTCTTTCTTCCTACTAATTTCAAAAATCAAAACCTGTAACAGGCATAATACTGCAGAAACTGAAATGGCAAAATGTCTATGGGCCATGTAAAAATGAACATTGGCATAGCCATTTCCCATTGCGACAATTATCATAACCGGAATAAGGGCAATGAGAATATATCCGGCAATTGTATCCTTTCCGGATTGCAGCTCTTCACCCTGATTCTTTGAACTACGTACTGCCATAATACAAACCCAAATAACCATCGCAACAAAAAAGCTGACATATACAGGATTGTAGATGCACCACAGATTTCTCATAAGGCGATCAACAATTATAGATATGGATGATTCATTATGATAAAGAAGAACCTGTCCAAACGCATCCTCCAGGAAATTGTATGACGTGGTAATGGTTCCTATCACCCATTTCAATAACCATGTTACGCCATAAGCGCCTCCCCAAAAGAGACAGCAACGGATCACTGTTTTGATAACATCTTTCTCCTTCCTGTGCCACACGTACATAAGAAGAGGTATTCCCAGTGTGATACCCGGGAAAGAAAGCATACACATAAACGCAGTTACAGATCCAACTAACGCAAAGAAAATATCCCATCCTCCTTCAAATCTGTCAATACGTTCCCCAAATACCAGAATAACTAACAGCGCCAGAAGCATGGGCACGTACTCAGCAGCGAATTTTACCGATAAAGCCATGGTGAATGGATTTACAAATATAATGGAAGCTATGAAAGGAACCACATAACGTTCCATTTTCCTCTTTGCCATAAGACACACAATTATCAGCAAAATAGTCAGCTGAAACATGAAGTTTATCATACGAATATCGGAAATGTTAAAGAACAGAAGCAGTACTTTTAAGAACATAACACTTCCATTCCAATATCTGGTATAGGCTCTTTGGTCATAGTTGCCATCAATTCTGTCAGCATAAGCAAGGATACTTTCATTTCTTGGCAATCCATCGCCGTCAGGATATCGCATAAACATAGCCTTTTCTATAGCTGACTCCTGGGAGTCTTCATTAATTGCCATTCCATACAGATCATATTCAGATTGGCCGTCGATCTGCGTAGTTGTATATCCCCAGTCCCATCTGTGATATAGTTCTTCCGATAATATCAGCTGCTTACTGTCAGCAACATGATCCCTCATGGCAGATGTTGGCAGCAAATATGATGACACGAGCAATATGCAATTGATCAAAGTAAGCGCAACAGTAAAGCCTAAGGCCTTACCAACTGTTGTAAGTTCTTTAGACATAACATGTTTCCTTTTCTATTACCAATAACAACCGGCATCCAACTCATTGGCATTTTGGGTTGATATGTTCACCATGTCAGGTTTGACCCTGATCCACGAATCATTATTCTCAAAATAGGGTTTATACATAGCGGAGTCTTCCCAGCGTTCTCCCATTATTCCAAAGAGCATCTGTAAAGAACCGGCATATTGAATCGCTGACCTTCCGCTTTTCTTTATCTCATCAGCAAGAGCAATAGCAAAGGCTCCGCAACTAAGAAGTGCCACATCAAAATCCTGCTTAAGAATGAGGTCCTTGAGATAATTCATTGCCTCCAGCCAAGAGCCAAATCCGGAATCACCCTCTTTAAGATACCACACGGAATTAACCGCCAGGATTTCAATATCCTCCGGGAACAGATCTAGCCCTGAGTATATTTCCTTTATCCTTCTAAACTGGTCAGGTATATACCTGGCAAATGGACTTACCACCAGCACCTTTTTACCTTTAAGGCTTTGGGTCCAAGGCTTCTTAGCCATAAATGGTTCTATGGACACATCCCAGATCACGTCCGCATTATCGGAATATGCGTCTATAAAGTATTCCTCTATTGGCATATTGGAAAATGCAGCTACTATATTGGCATTTCTAAAACTATTTCGAAAGATCTCTTCAAATTGTTCTCTATTGGCAGAATTAAATCCGTTTTCAGCAAGATCCTTTCTTTGGTAAAGTTCCCGACCAAATAACTGTTTTTCCTCCCAGATGGCGCAATCCCTTATTTCCACCATACCTGGGCGAATGAGCGAGAAGGGCCTTCCACGTTCCAGATAGGAAGCTATTATTTCTCCACCCACTTCATAATCAGGAACCTTATGCTTAAAGAGACTTGTCTGACCATCCCTGTCAGGAATTATCTTTCCAACTAACTTCTTCGAGATAATATCTCGCGAAAAGCTATCTAAATATCTGATCTGATTCTTCATTGTTTAAACCGTACTCTTGTAGTTATCTATTGCAGTTTCTATCATGTCGATATAGAATCCAGCCAACACCTGAATATTATTATTATTGTGGCTTTCGACATCAGCTTTCGAAGGCTTAACTCTTACCTGATTCAGCATCTGTTTCATTTCCCGCTTTAAGTCCTCAGGATCTTTGGCCTTAAAATGCCGAATCAATTCATTGTCCTCAACCTCATTATTGACTCTGGTATCTGCCATAATAGAAGGTATCATCAATGAATTTGCATTATAAACAGAGCAGCCTCCGGGATCTCCCTCAAATAGAGATGGTTGAATGAGTGCAACTGAATCCATCATCATCTGAATCTGATCCATCTTTGGAATAAATCCAACGAAATAAACATTCTTCTCAAGATTCAGTTCCTTGACTAAGGCAACCAGTTCTTGGCTATACTTGCCATCTCTGTCATCCGAATACATTCTTCCTGTACATACCAATCCCACATTACTGTAACCTTCATCCACCAGAAGTTTCAGCGCCTTGATGGCAGTTATATGGTTTTTATGAATCCAAAACTGGTTTGAAATAATGAAATACTTCTCAGGAAGATTGTAGGATGATATATCCACATTGCAGTTAATAAACGTGTCAGGCGCAAAGGGTGCAAAGGGCTGAACAAACACCTTGTAGTCTCCGGGATAATATTTCTCCAGATCATCCTTCACAGACTGCGAAGTTGCTATAAAAAATCTGGTATTCTTCACCTGCTCTTTACTGTTGGATTCACGATAATCCAGGGTTCTCTGGTCAAATAACTCAGGAAGATATTTTTCCTGAAAATCTGCTATGTACCCAATCCATGGAGTCTTAAGTTGTGGATAGTAGTCCCTGAGAATAGGGAAGCAGATATCAGCACCTATTCTGTGAAGTGTCTTATCAAGGCTCTTTCCCTGGTCGTTGTATATCTTTTTTATGTGTTTACGATAATAAACTACAGGAACCTCAGGGCACAAAACATTAAATACACTGGTAACTCTCTCAATATTTGCCTTCTCGTTCAGGTCCAGTTTCTTAATATGTTTTCTCAGGAAACGGATTGGAAGATACTCTCTGGGCAAGACCAAGTACATTCTGATGTTATAATCCATTTTTTTATTTGCGTACTGTAATATACATGCGATGTTGGATAAAAAATCTGTTCCACCATCCCATGTATATAACCCATCAGCAAGTAAGGCAACTGTCAATTCCTTGGTGTTACGCATTTTCATTAAAGAAGTCCTTTACAGCTGAAATAACATATTGGATTTCCTCCTCAGTAATTGAAGGAAAACTTGGTAAATTGATTCCACGATAAGCAATGTACTCTGCATTAGAATGTTTCTGGTATTTCTGAGAATACATCGGCATTGTATGAACCGGATAAAAGGTAGGTCTTGTTTCAATTCCCTTCTCTTCCAGATATTTTCTAAGCTCATCCCTCTTATCTGCGTCATCTACCATTGCACAGCACATCCAATAGGTGTGCTTGACATCTCCCACAGGTTCAAGTGTAGTTAATGGAAGACCCTTGAACCCCTCTTTATACTTTTGACCAATCTCAATCTTTCTATCAACAAACTTGTCTATGTTCTCCAGCTGAGCACAACCTATTGCAGCCTGAATATTGGTCATTCGGAAATTGTAGCCGACTATATCACTCCAATACATTCTGTATTTAGCATTGCCCTGATCCTTTATCCTGGCAGCTCTTTCATACAGTGCGATATCATTGGTTAAAACCATTCCTCCCTCACCGGTTGTAATGGTTTTGTTTCCAAAGAAACTAAAGCAGGCCATATCTCCAAAAGAGCCTACCTTCTTGCCCTTATACTCTGAACCAATAGCTTCTGCACAATCCTCAATCAAGAACAACTCATGTTCCTTGCAAATTTCCACAAGTTCATCCATATCACAAGGATGTCCATAAAGATGAACTACGATAATGGCCTTTGTATTATCAGTAATCTTCTTCTTTACATCCTCTGGATCCATCTGCCAGTTATCTCGTTTTGAATCAACAAAGACCGGTGTTCCGCCAACATAAGTTATTGCATTTACGGATGCCACATAAGTAAAGCTTGGAACAATCACTTCATCCCCCTCACCTATTCCTAATGTAAGCATAGCAAGATGAAGTGCCACCGTTCCGTTAAATACACCAAGGCCATACTGTGTGCCTATATAGCTTGAAAACTCTTTTTCAAATCTGGGGCCGTATTTACCTTTCCATGAAATCCATTCTGTATCTATACAGTCCATAACATATTCTTTTTCTTTGCCGATGAGGCTTGGTTTATATACCGGTATCTTCATAACCCTTCTTAGCTCCTAACTGAATTATAAATACTCATCAAGTATCTCCTGTAATAATATCACATATCAGGTCTACTGTATCCAGATCAAGGTCTGCATACAATGGCAAGGTCAATACTTTTTGGCTCATTTCGTAAGCTATTGGTGTTTCATTAACATCATAAGTGTCTTTATAACAGTCACAGGCACTTGAAATTGGATAAAAATACTTTCTGGAGAATATATCCCTATCTGCCAATTTCTTTTGAATCTGATTTCTATCCATGCCAAACTCTTTGGGATCTACTATGATCGGGAAATATGCGTAATTATACTCAACATTTGGTTTCAGCTTATTAAGCCTAATACCTTTTATTCCATCCAATCGTTCAGTATATCTGTCAAAAGCATTCTTTCTCTTAAGCTTCTCCCCATCCAGATGTCTGAGATTACATATGCCCATTGCAGCACAAAATTCATTCATCTTGGCATTCGCACCAATACCGGTTATAGTCTCTGCATCTTCGATTCCAAAGTTCTTTAGCTGGTACAGCTTATTTCCAATCTCTTCATCCTTATAACTTACTGCTCCACCTTCAATAGTATTAAAGACCTTAGTGGCATGAAAACTAAAGCATGAAGCATCTCCAAAATTGCCCACGCCTATACCATCAACTTTTTCATCAAAGGCATGCGCCGCATCATAAATGACTTTAAGTCCGTACTTATCAGCAATTGCCTTAATCGCCCCTATGTTGCATATATTTCCATAAACATGAACCGGAAGTATAGCAGATGTTCTTGGTGTAATAAGTTTCTCTATCTTTTCTGCATCTATGGTATAATCATCCGGATCAATATCGCAAAACACCGGTTTTAGATTATTTCGAACAATAGAATGTGTTGTAGAAATAAAAGTATATGGCGTAGTGATAACCTCTCCGCTTAAGTCCATTGCTTGAAGAACCAATTCCAACGCCATATGTCCATTTGTAAGAAGCTCAATATTATCCACTTCAAGTCTGGATAACAGGCTTTCCTGTAACTGTTTATGCTTATCCCCCATATTAGTCAACCAATGGTTTTCCCACATGGATGATATTTCTGCCATATACTCTTCCTTGGGGGGCATGGAAGATCTGGTCACCATTATTTTAGACATAACGTCCCTCACACATACTCAACACCTGTCGACATTGATAATAGAAATATAGTATATTACAGGGTGCAGGATAATTCCACAAAACCTATATCTTTTTGAACAATTCGGTCATATTTCTTTACAGTTAATAAATCCCGGCAACCTTCCGTTTTTCCTTCAAGCCATGCAACAATAGCCCTGGGAAGATTAATCCCAGCTAAATGGCTAAATGGATATCCACCGCCGAAACGCGCATTCATCTCCAACAGATATACATCATCCTCAGTCACCAGGAAATCTGCATCAAGATTTGCTATGTGCCCTAGCGTCTTTCCAATCTTCTCTCCAACTTCTTCCATATGGTTGTCTTTAATTACAACAGCACAGTCGGTTTCTCCTGATCTCATAGCTATCTTCTTGCGCACAATGGTTGTGATATAATTGCCTTCAAGATCATTGATAATATCCATGCCATACTCATCAGCATCGATGAAAGGCTGGTAGATTACAGCGTGTTCTAAATCAGTTCCTGCTTCATACTTAAGATATGATTCTCTTATATTTCTTCTGCACATTTCAGTCAGAACATCCAGTTCCACTTCAGAATTCGCTTGCAATATAGAAATTGATCCCATTCCCCAACGAGGTTTGATGATTATCGGATAGTTTAATTCACCCTTCTTTATCTTTTCCAATACCTTTTCTTTTGACATCATGGTATCAACAGTTTTAATTCCATTATTTTTGCAAAATTCATAGGTAAGCCACTTGTCATTGCATACGCTTACGACCTCCGGGTCAGATACGATGACATTTACACCTATTTCAGCAAATCTCTCCTTATTGATTGCAAGCATATATAAATCCACATCAAACAACGACACAATTGCAGTAATTTTATTGTCTATGCAATACTTCAGCAAAAAATCTATATATCCCGGGGCATAGATCAGTGGCGTAACAACAGCTCTATCTGCGTAAGCCAAGGCAGCTGCAATTTCGCTGCTGTTTCCGACGTGCACCTCACCCTTTCCCGCTAGTGCTTCTTTAAAATATCGTACCAAATAGCCTCTTCTTCCGGCTGATGTAATCAAAATGTTCATCAGTTCAAATACTCCCCTCTATAACTTGTCTTTTTTCTATCTCGTCACTTGGATTCTCCATAATATAATAGTTTGAGATCTTTATATCTTCCATTATTTATGTATGTTGCCGCCACACTGCCGCCGCAAATCCCGGCTACAAGTCCATCACACTTAGATAGCAACATTATAGAAGAAAGATACTCCATTCCTTTGAGATATCCATCATTTTCCCGATTGAAAGTAACCTCATTTATCCATTTGTTTGACATATCAATGCCATCATAATATTGTCTTTTGTTCACCAATATTTTACCTGGAAATAGTTCTTCCAGTGCTTTGACATTTCTATATTCTTCTGAGGCAACATATATCTTATCATATTTCTTTTCTATTTTTTTAACCTGACTCACTATCTGGTTAATATCAGGTTGAATTGGATGCCCTTTAGCTTTCTTATAATCAGTCCCTCGCATAAGTACGCCTAAAACCCTTAGTTTGCCACCCTCGAATAATTCATTATACTCTCTTTCAAAATATTCTATTGACCTCTCATTGAGCTTGAAATATTTCTGATAAACCTTTCCCCAATACCATCTACTGCGTTTTAACAGTACAGCTGATCTGCTATGCGGGACCTCTTCGTCCATTACTTCATCCTCACAATTGACGCACTTTCTCCCCACCGTATCTTCAACGACAACTGGCTGTTCAAAATACAACTCCCACCAGTTGCATTTTTCACTATCACTCTTCTCCAAATACGGGTTTTGGCATCCGGTCATATCTATATACGGAAACATATCATGTCTAACGGCATACATCGTTTGGCGCATGCATATTTCAACATAGGAAAAAAGTCCTGATATCTCATCTCTACGAATCAAATACTTAATAGTATCAGGTGTTAAGTCAGTCTTTATTTTCTTGTCAGCAAAATGCTTTTTTTCGAAGAAATCCCATGTAAGATTTTTTAGCAGAATCTTCAGTCTTTCTTTCAATATTTCATTCATCTTTATCCTTTTTCAAACAGAAAATTAGTACAAGCAAATAACTCCATTGTTTCTGAGTAATTCTTCACTTCATACAATCCGTCTTTAACTATCCTATTTACTTTATATCCATACTTATCATGCAACAGTTCCCAAAAATCCCTGAAATATGTTCTTGAATCAATATTAGCCCCACCAAATTCCATTTGAATAAACGGAATCTTGCCCAACAGACTTTCTCCTCCCAACAATGTAGATAATTCATTCCCTTCAACATCCAGTTTAAGGAAATCAATCTTACTAATCTCATTCTTTTGGCAATAAGCGTCCAGAGTAGTAACTTTGCATTCTTCTACTTTATCAAAAACCACATTATGAGATTCCATGTGTCGATTATATAAACTTGCTGCCCCGGAAAGCTCTTCATCATAAAATAGTTTCATTACCCCCTCTGAGTCACTCAAAGCCAACTTATTTAATGTAGCTCTATCACTTTTTATATTTGCTTCTAACGCATGATATGTAGCTAAAGCAGGTTCAAAGCTGTGCACATGTGAATTTGGAAAAAAATCCAGAAGTTCCTCTGTATATCCCCCCACATTCGCTCCTACATCAAATAAAGTCAGTTCTTTTTCTCTGCCCAGCTTATTGCTTATGATTGATAAAACTGTTTTCTCGCCATCATCTATAACTGCACCTTCTCCAATATTCATACCAATCAAAGAAACCTTATATAAAGAATGCCAAAATTTCTGAGCCTTTCTTTTCCCAAGTGATCCCTTAAATACAAACCTGAAAATTCCTTCCTTAGTCATAACTACTCTCTACCCTTTCTTTCTATAAATTTCTTTAACCTTATCTTTACTTACTTTAACTCGATTTGTCTCAGCAAACCATTTTCATCATGATAATATATACTCTTGTCTGTATCTATTGAATCCGGATCAGCAAACAATCCTGCGTATATGGTTGAAAACTGCTCATCAGCATCGTTGATATAAACATAGTCACAATCTTCTATCTGTTTTGAAAGTTCCTCCGGCTGCATATATTTCATATCATTAGTTATACGATATGTTCTGGACAATTTATCTATATCAATCACTAATGAGGGATAAAACCGAATCCTAAAACTCTTATGGGGGCTGTTTTCACCCATGCCAATGTATGCAATGCTCTCCTTATCAGTTAATTCAATACCTGCCTCAGCAAATTCTGTAAAAGCCTCTCTGTTCGGAGTTATAGCAATAAATCTTCCGACAGCTTTAAGATTGGCCAACAATAATACAACAATTAGTAGAACACCAATTGAATTTGGTCTTTTCTCTTTTGAAATCAATATAAACAACCAAAAGATAAAATACATCACAGGTATTATCTTAAAATACCTGGGGATTCCAAGGAAGTCATCTTGAAAGGAGAAACTATTTGCACTTATCTGCGTATTATACAGATGAAAGAACATAAAAAAGTATAGCCCAATAAATACGTTTATCCCCAAAAACATAACCTTTTCATAGTATCCAAAAAACTCTCTTTTCTTTATAAGGATCAAGCAAAACACAAAAAAATTTATCAGTACAAATTCTCCTATAGGTAGCTTAAAAAGCTCTCCAAGATAAAACCATTCCTCTCTGGCAGTAAAAAGGAGCTTAAAATACAGCGGTGCAACCACAAAAAAGTCAACTCTTGTATCCCGTATATAATAGTTTATCAGCACTCCCACAGTTATTAGAGCAACAACTCCTACTGATATTATCGAAATAGCAAAGGCTCTTTTCGATCCCCGACTAATCACCCAATTGATACCATATCCAACAAGAACTGCAGCAAGAAGAACCAACGGATACTTATCCACCCTAAACATACCCCAATAGCTCAACATTGGTAGTATCGTAAAGAGTAACACTCCCTTACGCTTCTTCTCTTTAAAAAGTACATACAACATCCAAAAATACAAAAAAGCAAGAAGAGCTATGACTACTCTTTTTGTAATAACCGCCGCACAAAAATAACACAATGAACACCACAGCATATTTGTTTTACCATCTTCTATGCCTGCCACAAAAAATACCATGCCCATGCCAAGAAGTATACCCATAAGCATATCCGGGGCATATGTAGAATACTCATTACAGTCTGATAAATAAGGTATAGCAAATATAGTCAAAGTAATAAGTCCACAATAATGATAATTGACCTTCTTCTCACTTCTTACAAAGCCAAAAAGCGGAATCAACATGCTCATCTTAGCGATTGAATGAGATACTATCAGTACGTAATCTGACCAACAAGTCCATGTCTTCATCGATAAGTACCCCCATACTGCTATAAACTGAGGATGAGATAGTCCAACTGGAGACTTTTCAAAACTGTTATAATAGTAAAGGCTTTTTACAATTCTCACCCAATAAACGGCATCAGGGCCACCCGAAGCATCAATTCCACCGTTAAATATAACTATCGCAAACGACAAGAGCAAAAAAGCAAATAATCCAGGTGTTACTACATATTGTTTGATCAAAAAAGAATAACTATAACTATTGTATGCCAAATAAATTATTGCCAGTATCACCAGTCCTAATACGACCCATACTCCAACCTCTGCAAATCCAACTTTAATAAAGGAAAACTCAATAATAGTCGAAACAATTATTGACACTCCCACATAGTTCTCTATATTCTCTTTTTGCATTACTGCAAGAGCTGCAGCAATAAAAAGCATTCCAACTATTATCATCGAATACTATTCTCCCCCTCATTCGCTAAATTAGCCAAAATAGAGGCAATGAAAACCAGAAGAAAAACCACAGGTATCTGAATATAATTCTCGAATTTTGTCAGATATTCTCCTTTTTCTATGTTTTCGTGTGCAAATTTAATCACATACAATCCCCACAAGATGACAACATATACTGCCGAAATCACATTAGCCTCTTGGTACACGGAAAGCAACATGCCAAATGGTCTATTATCCCTTAAAGCTAAGTAGCCTAATATAAAAAACAATAAAAAACCTAACAGAATAAAATGAATGTAGGACACATTTTGAAATAATCCAAAATGATACCTACGAGTAGTAATCAATGAACTAAGAAAAGTATCAGAAACGTCTTTTGAAAAAGGATCTCTACACAAAATCCATTCTCTAATCAGCAAGGTAATTATCATACCTATTAATGGAAAGAGTAGCATTAAAATAGCATGTGTAGTCCTACGTTTATCTGCCCATAATAATATTCGTCTTACAGATTTACAAACAATAACTCCCAGAAGGAATGATGCAGTAATCACATACCCAACTCGGTGGCACAGGCAAGCGCCTACCAGCATAATCGTAATTTTGCCAATAGTCTTTGGTGATTTCGCCAAAGAAAAATCCCAATAATACAATGCCATCCCCAGCATAACCCCTATGATCATAAACGGCTTAATACTAGCAAACTCATTATCGGTTGAAGAAAAAAGGATTAAAACCAGTGCCACCCCAGCAAGATTTTTAGATATTTTTTCTATTCTTTTTTTGTATCCATTGTTGAAAAGCGCAAACAGGAGTGGCGCTATCAAACACAGCAAAAAAGACAGCCTGGCAGCAAACATAACTCCATAATTATCTCCTATCACACTAAGAGAATATACCTTAATAAATGACAGTAAAAGGCCGCCATTACCATTAGAACCATGGTCCTCAGTAAATTCTCCAATGTAGAAACCCAGGAAAATCATAACAAAAACTCCAAAGAACAGTAAGTATTCACCATGGCTTTTCAACACTTCCCTGTAAGAATGAATCTTTTTAATTCTAAATAATCCATACCCCATAGAAACAACGGTCACTAATGTTAGCAAAAGCGGGGTAGCCCAAAACAGCTTCAATACATCTAAAGCATAAAAAAGAATTCCTCCACCCACAGAAACTAGAGGAAGTAGTTCTTCTGGCTTTTCACGAACCACCGAAGCTATTATTATTGAAATAACAATGTAATCAAAAATCACCATTACTGTTCCATCCCCCCCGATCAAAAATCACAAATATTTTAGAAATATGATTTTTCCAGATTCCTGCACAAATGCTTTCATCTTATTCCATAACAATGTCAATACAGTTTCTATTACTATCGTTCCTATGAATGTAATCGTTACAAAAAACACATAATCCCATCCACATTCATCAGGTGCCTTAACCACTTTAGATGCAATCTTCAATGGAACACCAATAACCATCGGGATGATCCTGTGAGAACACATAACAAACAAGGAGTTATTGCCAAAGAACTCTAATAGATGAATATGCTTATTAACTATTCTAAGAGCCCACACAAAGCCAAAAGAGAAAACAATCCCCAATGCAAAGAAAAGCCAAGGTACGATACCAAAATCAAACGAATTAAAATCAATTGAAGAACGTGGCAAAAAAACAGTTACGCCGTACCCCCCCACAATCAGCAGAAAAGGCGTAAATACGGGCATTCTAGTTTTCATCAACCTATCAAGTACCAGATAAGAAAGCTCCAAAAACCAATATGCCACAAGCCCTTTTAGCAAAACTACAGATATACAATAAATAAATAATTCAACACCCACTTCTTCGACCGGATTCGCTATTAGTTCTGTTCTTGAAGCAATGATTGCCAGCATTGGAATTGTAACCAACATTATTGCTCGATATGGTACTTTCAAAATTAAAGCATACTTATGAGCTATAACTGCAATCAATAAGGATGGCAAAAACCACAATGTTGATACCCCTCTTCCAGAAATGATTTCAACAATGTACAATCCTAATCTTGAATTATCGAATCCTCGGACTGAAGCATTTAATACTTCTATAACCAAATAAACAATTGACCAAAAGAAATAAGGCACCATAATACTAAGAGTTTTTTTCTTGATATCTATTTTTTTGTTTTGAATTGAAAACAGATACCCAGATATCACATAAAAAATGGAAATTTTAAAATATGTTGCAAAGTTTGAAACACCCCCATAAATATATGATATATGACCAAGAACAATCAGTAAGATTCCCATTCCTTTTGCTTGATCAATAAATGATATTCTAGTATTCTTCATGTCACAATCCAATTTTTGCATACACTACAAAGGCACTTAGTACCACCACTTTTTAGTAATGCTTCATCAGCAACTCTTCACTATCCGTGATGATATCCACTTTGTCTACCACTTTCTTTTCATCATAATCAAATATTATAGCATGTAGGCTCAACGTTTCGTTTGAACACTCTACTCCATCTATAGTCAATGAATATGTATGATATCTGTCCATCATCTTGGAGGTGTCAATATTATAGATATAGGTGGTTTTTCCTCCACGAATAGCCCCCGAAAACGATACATCACTTCCTGAGGTGTTTTCAATTATTCCCTCCCGTGAACGGATTCCCAAATAATGCAACCCATCTGCAAGATTGCATAAATCTGTTTCGAACCCAAGACATCTTATTTTTTCTGAAAGCTCATCGTCAATAAATCTATTGAAAGTTTCAGGAAACGTAATAAAAACGCAGTAACTATCATCATTAATCATATTCAAGTATTCATATACATCTGTCACTTCGCTTAATTCACAATTTTTCACCTTATGTTCGTATACTTCACGACTTTTTTCAAATGAAGTGTCTTTTCTAGAAGGAATGCCATATTCTTCCGAGAGCAGTTTCCCAATATAAAGAGAAACTTTCTCTGCGCCTTTATAACTTAAATGTCCTGTCCAGTCTTCCTTTGCATCATACCCAATTTCGTTATAAAGTGATTCTTCGTTAAAGTCATAAAAAGATATTCCTTTTTGTTCAGAATACTCCTTGACAGACTTGTATTTCCCAATCCCTTCTTGCTGAGGAACATTGACAAAAATCACATCTATGTTGCTTTTCCGGCATAATGCTATTATCTTTTCCAGAAAAACGGTCGCCACTTCCACCATTGGTTCTGCCTCAGCATCTTCTATGTCAGAATCCTTAAAAGTTTCATCTTTCTCGGATGAAGATATCCCTCCGCCCAAGACCGTGTATCCTTTTATCCCCCCATGTTCAATCATTGTGTGATTATCATAGTCATTTTCTCCTAGTCTAGTCCACCTAGTATGATATCTCATATTAGTAAGGAAAAAGCTTAACGCACTTTGAGTTGAATCCCATTTTTCAATTTCTCTAGCCGCCGCTATTTTTACAAGAGAAGGTCTCATGGGATCTATTGCTTTACGTATTGCTGCCTCTGAACAGTTTAATCTATTGTACACATACGCATCTGTGTATTTATGAAAAGTATATGTATCAATCACTACTGCCTTAGGAGTTTGATACCTTAAAGCTTCTTTTAGCCAAAAATATGTAACAAGAACGCTTTGCTGTTCAGAACTAAGGTTATAAGACGTTATTCCATATTTATCATAGATAACCTGTGGATTAAAAGCGCTCATACCATGAGAGCTTCCAAAAAAAAGGACATCAACAGTGTTTTTTTCAAGCCTATAAAAATCCTCGTACGTACTAGTTGAAGGCCACGTAGTATTATAATAGTATTTAGGTAATAATAACCTATTTACTCCAGTAACACATAACAATGTAATCAAAATAAAAGAGATTATTTTTATCGCCAGTTTTGTTCTGCTCATTATCAAAAAAGTTAGAACCCTCCATAAATAAAAGATTTGGCATCATATCCCCATCCATACGTCCCAAAAATCATTACAAATAGAATTGCTCCGATATAAATGCACCAACGTATAGCAATATTATACTTCAGAACTGCATCTCGTACTAAACACCCTTTTTCCTGATATTTACTCACAGTGAGCAATATCATGAGGCACATTATTAGAATCACTAATTCTTTCCACGATAATCCCAAACCAAAAATAGCATCATTAGTAAGCACCCAAGGATTTTTGACAGTGAAAATCGATTTAATCATTAGAATTCCAGACTTAAGGTAGTCAGCCCTAAAAATAATCCAAGCAAGCATAACTAGAAAGAAAGTAATCAGCCGTTCCCCAAAAACTATAGCTCTTTCAGGAAAACCTTTACCAATTTGATACCTAACCTTACTTTTTAACGGCATAAGCAAATCGCCAACAACTTGATATATACCATGCAGCAAACCCCAAAACAAGAATTTTAACCTGCGCTCCCGCGAAATTATA
>DFGW01000160.1 GCA_002372465.1 Butyrivibrio sp. UBA3740 | reverse complement strand
TCTTATCATCAGAGTCGTTGGCAACAATAAAATCATAATCGCCATACTTACTTCTAAGATCTGCAAGATAATCCTGTGCCTTCTTTGAAAGCTTGTCTTCACTTGATTTAACAGCAGGTGCCTCATACTGCGTGCTAGCTCCCACCTGTGATACGCCACTTATTCCTATTGACATGAAATCAGCCTCCTTTACTAAATGATTACATATTTCTATTAAAGATTTGCTATAAACATACGTGACTTTCTTAGTATCCTTTCAAGGAAATCATCCCTTGCTTTCTGACTTCCATCTATTTTTTAGTCTATAGCGAAAGATCAATATATGCTCCTGTAACGCCTCCAAGGCTCATGGTTTTAAACGATGAGAAGTCAATATCTGAAGAATCTACCTCTACAATATTCTCTTTCATAGCCTCGTTAAACTCATGGCATCCTTTTCCTATTGCTAAAGCGGCTTCGTTAGACTCATCTCCAAGTATTTTCTCTTTTTTTCTCTGTTCCTCTTCCTCGCGTTCATCCCATTCAGACTCTTTTGATTCCGCTCTTTTCTTCGCCATCTGAGCCATAGCCTGTGCAGCCTTTGCAGCTTGATATAACTTAGAGTCATAATCCATTAATCTACGCTCATCTGACGAGGGAACATTATCTCCATTTGCCAGACTACGAAATACAGCCATAGCCTTTGCCTGATCTTTTGCTATTCTTTCAGTAGCAGCTTCCTGAGTCTTTTCAGCAGCCATTTCAGCCTGAGTCTGAAGCATTCCAACATAATCTTTTCGATCCTTTACAAGTTGTCTGCTTGCCTTCTCTGTAAGAACCAAGGTATCCTCTTCATTCGATAAAACGACCTCTTCTCCAGCCTGATTTTGTACCTTTGTCCCCTTGGGAATGCGGTATGCTTCGTATGTATGTAAAAAGCTTGAATAATCAACACCTGAAACACTCATTCTTATTCCTCCGTTATCCCTTGATATCAAACTTCGATCCAACCATGCGCTCCGACTCCGTCATAACTCTGCCAGCAGCACTATTGTATGAGTAATTCTGAACTTTAAAGAGGAGTTCATCCACAGAATTAGCTTCAAATATAATATATTCCTCGTTATCAATAGCCTCAGCATCCTCTTTATCTGAGTCTGTCTTTTCTGCCTTTTTATCCTTTGCTTTCTGAATCCGCTCTTCCTGGGCTTTCTTCTCTGCTTTCTTCTTTTCCTGCTGCTTTGCAGCCTTCTTTTCTGCCGCTTTCTTTTCTATGCGTTTTTTCTGTAGATCCTGAGATTTTTCTACCGTAGCAAAGAAGTTCTCTTTACCATTTGAATCTACCGACATACCAAAGTTCTTAACACTTGCTCCGCTACTTGTAAGACTGTTCTTTGCCTCAGCCATCTTCGTCTGTGACATAGCGATAATCCCTTCATATTTCTTCCTGAAGGACTCATCCGTAGCCATGCGTTCAAGCTTTTCCTCGTCAATAAGAACAACCATCTTATTTGCGTTACCATAAGCCGCCGCATTAGCCTGAACCTGAGCTTTCATATCCTTGCTGACAGCAATAAACTCCATGTTATGAAACTTTCCCTTTAGCTGGTTGTAATAATCTTTTGCCTTATCGGAAAGCTTAACATCCCCGATAGTATTCCCATATTCGGTTGCTTTGGGTACAAGGGAACTTTTAGTATCGATAGGAGTAAAGCCTTTTGTTTCAACTTTAGAAGTCTGGCTCTCCTTAGGAGAATTGCTTGACGCAATTTTAGAAGAAGTCGATTCGTATGTACGCTCCGACCCTTTATTGATCTGATTTAACTCCTGATACGCAGAAATACCACTAAGACCTGCCATATTGCTCTACCTCCCTGTAGATAAACATTGAAGTCCTTTTCAATGCATAAAAAGACAGTTGTAGTTATCTTCTATCTATTTATCGGAGAGATACTTACAAAGATTAACCCCGAAAACAAAATTTCCGGGGCTTTTTGAAAAGAATTGTCATTTTACCTTATCCAATCCCAGACGTCGCCTGTAAATGTAAGGTCATCCTTGGATATGTTTCCGCCTAAAAACTTAGTCCAAAAGTCTTTCATTCCGGCAAATCTGAGGTTCTCATCGTTCTTGAAGCTTGCAATTAAGTCATCAACTCGCTTCGCATCTTCGGGCGACTCGTATTTTAGTTCCCAGCTTGAAAGGACTTTACCGTTCTGGCATTTTTTACTGCTGATCCCGTCTGCTCCTATACAGGTGATCGTCCAGACTTTTTCCTTTTTATCGTCCTCATCAACAGATGCGCACTCTGTAGCGGCACTTGTGTAAGACACTCCCACAGATGTAGTGCCAACAAGCTGAACCTCCTGATACTTTGACAGAGCATTGCTCTCCATCTTCTGCGCTTCTTTTGCGGTCATAAGAACAGTCTGATCATCGGTCTTAAGCTTCTTTGTCCAGTTCTTTTCATGGTCAACACCATCTTCCACAGAAACTTCACCGGATTCTTCAGTTTCCACAGATGATCCGCCATCAAATCCCGTTGCAACAGCTAAAGCAGCAGATGATGCTGCAATTGTTCTCATCTCAGGATCAGCTTCCATAGCTGCCTTTTGAGCGGCTTCGTCCTGCATCTCCTTCATTTCTCGCAAACGCTCCTTAAATGCATCAATATACTTATCAATGCCTTCAAGCATCTTGTCCCATTCTTCAGCGGACATATCGCGCCAGTCTTTTTCTTCTTTCAGTTCCTGCGCTGATAACTTATGGGCATCTTCAAACATCTTTATAGCTTCCGATACCCTATCATTCTGCTGTTCGCCCTGATCCGCCAACTCATAGAACTGATTCCTATACGTCGGACCATTGGCACGCTGCTCAGCATACATCTTATCCATAAACTCACAGAATTCATCAAAGGTGTATCTCTTACTGTCATTTCCGTATGTATACCATCTGCTCTCTGCCGCAGGATCCTGTTCAAGAAGTCTTTCCCTTGTAGACTTCCAATTCTTCATAGCTTCATCATGATTATGTTGAACGATCTCTCCCTGCATTCTTATAAACTCATTGCCATCCATTGCCTTTTGGATTCTCCCATTGGCAATATACTTCTCAATTATTTCTCTTGCTGCAGCAGTATCTCCTGACTGCGCTCTCTTAAGAAGCCTGGCACCACTCCATGATTCTAGGCTGTCTATGATACTCTGACATTTCAGCCCATGTTCATAAGCCTTGGGCATAGCAATATAGGTCTCTTTAGCATTCTGTAAGATAGCAGTCCAATCACGATTTTGTGACCATGCTGTCATCGGATCAGCGATTCCATTACAAAATCCGTTATATTCAGCCTGAGATGAATATGCCCTCATCTTATTAAAAGTCTTCATGCCGGTATTATCTGTGAGCCCCTTATCATCCATATAAGATGTCAATGCGAACATCTCTATCTCAGTAGCATTCTTCGGATCAACTTCATTCACTCGAACCTCATAATCCCCAACCTTTATGATTGGATCTTGTTCAGTCGATGAATCAGCATATTCGGCAATGAACCCTCTGTTTCCTATGGTCATGATACCGATATTCTTTCCATCACTGGATGAAGTGGTTCGGGAAGTCGCTTTCCCCATAAATTCGGTGTCAAAAGCAGTATCTGTATAACCTGATTTAGAATTGTATCTTCCATACTGATATGTTTGACTAAAACTAGTTTGTACTGCAAATGGCATAGTTCCCTCCTTTCCGCAGCTCATCTGTCAGTCAGAGCTGCACCGCTCCCCGGAAAGGTCCGAGCGGTATTCAACTATCTATGATTATTTATATCAGTCCGCCACCCGCAAATGTACCGGCTTCATACGCTGATAATATCCCTGCTACTTTCGGATTCGATGGCATCTGGAAGTAATCATTTATTTCCGAAATATTATTTGTCTTAAATACTTTATCTCCATTAAGAAAATCAGTGTATGCCCGTCTCTTCTCAACTGCTTCCTGTAGCCATTTTTCTTCC
>DFGW01000005.1 GCA_002372465.1 Butyrivibrio sp. UBA3740 | reverse complement strand
AAAACTTCTGAACCCCCAACAATACTTTTTTTCATACACGGGTTGTCTGGTTCCCCACTGGGCAACCCCTCCTCCCAAAAAAGTACCACCTGCCATGGCAGGTGGTTTTTGTATGTCTTTGATAATTATATTTTGCCCTTCATCTTCACAAAGCTATCAACGTCAACAGGCTTTGAGAAATAGTAGCCCTGGAAGAGATCACAGCCTTTTTCACGAAGCATCCGCAGCTGATCCAAAGTCTCAACGCCCTCTGCAATAACAACCATCTCAAGCTGCTGCGCCATATGTATGATGTTCTCCAAAATGATCTCTGCTCTTTTGGGGTCATCTGTTGAATCCAGGAATTTCATGTCAATCTTAAGGACATCCACCTGGAAATCCTTTAAGAGGTTAAGGGAAGAATATCCGCTTCCAAAGTCATCCATCTCCACAAGGAAGCCCTTTTCCCTAAGGTTCTCCATCATGGTGATAACATCCCCCACATTACCGGCAATGGCAGTTTCTGTGATCTCAAGATTGAGCTTTGCCGGATCTATCCCATACTTCTCAACCAGGGACGTAAACTCCATTTCAATGTTTATGAACTGAAGATCCTTGGGAGAGATGTTTACGGATATCCTGAACTTTTCGTTATCTGTTCCCATCCAGTCGTGAAGCTGCTTGGCAGCCAGTTCCCATATATAACGGTCCAGCTTGTAGATCAGGTTTGCGCTTTCCAGAACTCCGATAAACTGTCCGGGAGGAACTATACCTCTGTTTGGATGTATCCATCTGGCAAGAGCTTCTCCGCCCACAACTGTTCCGTTCTCCTCAACCTGTGGCTGCAGGAATATGTGGAACTCACCATTATCCAGAGCAAGCTGGAAGCTGTTTATGATCTCCTGCTCGTGGATGGTTTCCTTCATTATCTCTTCGCTGTAAAAAGCAATCGTCAGCTCTTTTGACACATTGATACTGTCTATGGCCATCCTGGCCCTGTCGATCATGTCGTGAACCGGCAGATGCACATCGTCTATCTCATAGATTCCAAGCTGGAAATTCAGCCTGAATACGCTGTTGTCAATAAGGCAGGCCACCTCATGGATACCTTCCTTAAAGCGCTCCTCATCAAATTCGCTCTTTTTCATCATCATTACGAACTCGTCGGAATGCATGTGGCCATATATATCGCCTTTTCTGCACCACTTCTCAAGTCCGCGTCCGATTGCTCTTAATACCTCATCGCCCTTCTCCATTCCGAAGAGCTGATTTACAAGCTTGAATTTCCTGATATTGGAATAGATAATATAGTATTTCTCATCAGGAGCCTCAGCCAGCTTGGCCTTGGCGGCTTTGATAACACCCTCCTGATTGTATATACCTGTCAGAAGGTCATGAGTCTCCCTGTATTTGGCACCCACTGTGCTTACTGTCTCATCGGTGATATCCATAAGGGCAAGGCATATGCCCACCAGCTTATCGCCGCCTCTTACGTACTTGTAAGCCGGCATGGAATGAATTTCATAAAGATACTCATTGCCCTCGTAGTTATAGAACTGACTGGAGATACGGCCGCTTCTTACGAACTTCTCATCAATTATCCATTTACCGAGAAATTCCTGCATCTCATCAAGTTCATTGGGAATATGGAACATTCTGAAAGCCTGTTTGTTGGCATAGATACATTTAAGATTGTCGTCAAGACATACGATCCCGATCCTGGAATCCAAAAGAGCATTGGAAATAACCTCGTCACTGACTTCCTTATCTCCAATCATGCTCACATACAGAGATTCTTCGTTATTTTCTGCAAGGTCATTTTCTGCGTCTTCATCACACTTTGCAAGCTTTTTTCCGAAGGAAACCAGTTCAATGGCATAGGTTTGCTTAGTGACGTCGCCGTCGATCAAAGGAGCCGGAATGGAAATCACATGACATTCAACCCCGTCCCGTACTTCAGTCTTTTCCTGGACGCGGTTCCTGACACAGGCCTGGTATGATGTACAGTTGGTGCATCTCTCACTCTTGCCCCATACTGTGTAGCACCTCTCACTCTCAACTGCGTTGCCGGATTTGTCCTTATCCACCACGTGGCAGGTTCCGGGTTCCACAAGGCGCACTACATCGTACATTCCCTGCATAGCGTTTATGTATTCTTTTAAACGCTCCATCGATACTCCCATGACTATATTTTATAAAAAAAGCTCGCCACCTGTCAAAGTGGCGAGCCTAAATATTGCTCAAAAATTATTAAAGTTTTATAACCACACCATCCTCTGTTCCGGCTACAATGTTGCTTTCCTTACCTGTGAGATCCTTGCCTCCTACAAAGTACTGATATTCGTGGAGGATCTGATCCTTCTGCATTCCTGAAATAGCCTGTTTCATATCCCTTGATGCAAGTCCCATATCTGCGAAAAGATCTATTGATGAGCTGTCATACTGTCCAAAAGAAATAGCAACGTTCTCGATGGAAGCATTTTCTCTGGCAGGAACCTCGACGGTAAGGTCAAAGGCCTTTTTCTCTTCCTGTTCTTTTCCCTTGGGCTGCTGACTTTCCTTAAGGGGTTCTGCAGCGGGATTTACCTGTAAGTTATCTTTAACAGAAGGAATGTTATATGCATTGTAGCCTGTATTAAAGCCGTTATTGATGTTTAATGCCATATTAGTTCCCTCCTTTCATTAGTTTTATCCGCAATTCTTTTCAGGTAAAATATCGGTGCAAAAAAACCCTTACTTAAGAACCATTATATTAAAAAAGTCTTAAAAATCCTATAACTAAAAGGAAATTTAAGACTTTTATTAGAATTTCCGCTATTATACTATGCCTGCAGCCTTAAGGAGCTGTTTGGTGTAGTCCTGCTGCGGGTCTTTATAGACCTGCCTTGTCAGGCCCTGCTCCACCACTCTTCCGTCCTTCATGATAAGTACGTGATTGCTGATCTGATATACCACACGAAGATCGTGGGAGATAAAAATAATAGAAATCCCGTGCTTCTTGTGGAGGTTCTCCAAAAGCTCCAGTATCTGAGCCTGAATGGTAACGTCCAAAGCAGAAACCGGCTCATCCGCCACAAGGAGCTTAGGTGACCTCATAAGGGCCATTCCTATACAAACTCTCTGTCTCTGACCGCCGGAGAGCTGAGCCGGATAACGGTCAAGCATTCCTATGGGAAGCTCAATTTCCTCCATTATCTCTTTGACTCTTTTGTCTATCTCTTCCCTGGTCCACTTGCGCTCCCTGTCCACGCGCAGGGGCTCAGCTAGAAGCCACCCGATCTTCTTGGCGGGATTGAGAGAACTGTAAGGGTCCTGGAAAACCATCTGGGGACCATCGTACTTCTGCCAGATCCTGCCGGTATAATCCTTGTTGATGCCCACTATCGCCCTTGCCAGGGTGGACTTTCCACTGCCCGACTCCCCGGCGATGGCCAGGACTTCCCCCTCTTCCATGGTCAGATTCACATCAAAGAGTGCCTGTATCTTCTTATTCTTTTTTGAAAAGAGCTTGCGCTTCCTGTTCTTGTAAAAGACGTTCAGGTCGCTGACTCTTAAAACATCGGTTTCACTCATACTTTAATCCCTGTCACTACTTAGGTCTATCTTGGGAATAGCTGCAATAAGCCTCTTGGTATAAGGATCTCTTGGTCTTTTAAAGACTTCTGAAGTCCTTCCCGATTCAACAATGTTGCCCTTCTGCATGACGATGACGCGCTGGCAGAGCTGATTAACAAGGCTCAGGTCATGGGAGATAAAAATTATGGATGTCTTTCGCTCCTTGTTGATCTGCTTAAGAAGGTCAACGATCTGGGCCTGGACTGTCACGTCAAGAGCTGTTGTAGGTTCATCCGCAATAAGGATCGTAGGATCACCGATCATGGCTGCAGCGATCATGACTCTTTGCCTCATTCCTCCAGACAGCTCATGGGGATACATGTAGTAAACATCCTCCGCATTATCAAGTCCAACGGCCCTTAGCATTTCAATAGCTCTTTTCTTCCTCTCCTCTTTGGTGACTTCCTGGTGATGAATAAAAAGAGGCTCTTCCACCTGCCAGCCTATCCTCTTAACGGGGTTAAGGCTCGTCATAGGCTCCTGGAAGATGATTGATATCTCATCTCCCTGATAGGACCTTAGTATCTTACGGTCACAGGTAAGAAGGTCGTTGCCGTCGAACATGATCTTCCCGCTCTTTGTGAGGCTCTTTCTGTTGAGGAGCCCTGCAATTGCCAGGGCACTAAGGCTCTTTCCGGAGCCGGACTCACCTACAATACCCACTATCTCACCTTTGCCAAGCATAAGGTCAAAGTCCTCAACTGCCACCTCAGGCATGTCATGATCATGAAATTCTATATGAAGGTCTGTTACATCTAGAATTATCTCATTGCTGCTCAGTTCCTGATCCATACGTTTTCCTATTTCCATCTGCTTATCCCCTCTCCAAGGAAGGCAAAGCCCAGAACCATAAGTACGATGACAAGACCGGGGCACAGCACATAGCTTGGGGTTGTAAACATATACTGCTGGGCATCCGAAAGCATCTTGCCAAGGGAGGCGTAAGGCGGCTGTGAACCTACTCCAAGGTAGGAAAGGCCTGCTTCTGCCAGCACCGCGTTATTAAATCCGATAAGTATTGATGAAGCAAGGACTCCCTTGATGTTGGGAAGGATGTGTACAAAGATCATACGAAGGTTTGAAACACCCTGAAGCCTTGCATTTTCGACATAATCCATGTTCTTGCAGCGAAGCACTTCACCTCTTACTATCCTGGCAAAGCTGGGAGTAAAGGCGATTCCAAGTGAAATCAGAAGCTGTATCCAGCCTGTTCCAAAGACCGATACTATAACCAGCGCCAAGAGGATACTGGGAAAAGCAAAGAGGGCATCCACAACTCTCATGACAACCTCGTCCAGCATTCCTCCAAAGTAGCCTGTAAGTGCTCCTACAATGGTTCCAAGGCCGGCTCCTATAAACACTGTTCCAATGGCAATAAGAAGTGTTATCCTGCTTCCATACATCACGCGGCTGAAAACGTCTCTTCCCATGTTGTCTGTGCCCATGATGTGGCGAAGTGAAATACCCTGGAGCTTCTCAGAAGAGTTCATGGCGGTGGTATCATAGGGCGTCCAGAAAAGCCCCACGATTATCATAAGGAGTATCAGCCCCGTTATGATGATCCCGGCAAGAAGATATGGATTATCTTTTAAATTTCTTTTGATCTGCGTCTTACTCATCTTCAAGTCCGATCCTTGGATCTACTATTCTATAAATAACATCCACCAGGAAGTTGACCACCATTACAATGATGGCAATGCCCATGATAATGGCTTCCACCACAGGATAATCCCTGTTACTGATACTGGTAAGGAGAATCCTGCTTATCCCGGGGATACTAAATACCTGCTCAATTACAATACTTCCGGCCACCATATCTGCCAGGGCCATGCCAAGGAAGGTGATGACAGGAATAAGTGCGTTCTTAAGTACGTGCCGATACAGCACGCCGTTTGTGTTATTCCCTCTACTGTAGGCAGTTCTTGCATAGTCCTTGCCCGCCTCGTCAATAAGGCTTCCTCTTAGCATCTTCACAGTCATGGCAATCTTGGGAAGAGCAATGGCAAGGGCAGGGAAAAAGAGATATCGAATAAATTTACCGAAATTCTGTGTGTACGAAACAAAGCCTCCGGGAGTAAAGAGTCTCAGGATCAGACCAAAGATAAAGGTGATCAGGATTCCTGAGAAAAAGGGAGGAACAGCCATGATGATCTGGTTAAGAACACTGATGACTCTGTCCAGAATGCCGTTCTCATGCTTGGCGGTTATGATCCCAAGCGGAATGGAGATGATTACTGTCAAAAGAAAGGCCATTATGGCCATAGTAAGTGTGATAGGGATCTTGTTGGCGATCATACTCCTGACCGGAGTACTGTAATTATAGGAGGTTCCGAAGTCTCCCTGTAAAAATGCGATAAGCCACTTGCCGTATCTTAGGGGCAGTGGATCGTTAAGGCCCATCTCCCGTCTTGTCTGTTCAACCAGTTCGGGAGACGCCTCGGTGCCCAGCTTTCGAAGCGCCGGGTCACCGGGTATCACCGAGAAAGCAAGAAATACGCATAATGAAACCACAAGTAAAGTACCAAGCATCATCAGTAACTTTTTAAGTGTATATTTCATATGCGTATCCTCACATCTAAACCAGATTATCTCTGATCAATTATTCTGCCGGTTTAATGCTGGCAATATCCTGAACATAAAGAGGATAGAACTCATAACCGGTAAATTTTTTATTGAGCGCTACATACTCAGGAAGGTCCTGGATGTAAACACTGGCAGCTTCCTTGGAAAGTATTGTCTCGCACTCCTTGTAGAAAGAAGTCTTGGCTGCATCGTCTGAAGTTGCAACAGCACTTGCATAAGCAGTGTCGTAGTCCGGGCTGTTGAAGTTCACGAAGTTCCTTCCTGCGTCTGATACATATCTTGCAAGAAGTGA